>JANNRN010000355.1:0-7327 GCA_031401375.1 Phyllobacteriaceae bacterium
AGCCACAACAGTCAACCAGGAGGCCTCATGAATCGGCAGCGGTCCATTCTGATCACAGGTTGTTCGTCAGGTATCGGGGCCTTTTGCGCAAGGGCGCTGAAGGCCGATGGCTGGCGAGTCTTGGCGACAGCGCGCAAGACAAGCGACATTGCGCTCCTGAAATCAGACGGAATTGAGTGCTTCTATCTTGACTACAGAGAGGCTGAATCGATCGATCTGCTTGTCTCGCAAGTGCTTGACGCCACAGGCGGCACCCTTGACGCGTTGTTCAACAATGGTGGTTATGCCCAGCCTGGCGCGGTCGAGGATCTGCCCATGGAGGCTCTGAGGGAGCAGTTCGAAGCAAATTTCTTCGGCTGGCATGACCTGACACGCCGCATTGTCCCGGTCATGCGAAAACAGGGGCATGGCCGCATCGTCAACTGTTCCTCAATACTCGGTCTGCTGCCGCAAAAGCTGCGCGGCGCCTACAACGCGTCCAAGCATGCGGTCGAAGGATTGATGCTGACAATGCGCATGGAACTGTGGGGGTCAGGTATTGAGGTGTCACTGATCGAACCCGGCGCCATTGAATCAAGGATTGCCATCAACGCCGCCGATTACGCCGACAAATACATCGACGTTGAAAACTCTCCGCACCGCGAATCCTACAAGAAGCGCCTCGCGCTCCTGCGATCGGGCGGCACGAAGAGTTCAACGAAGCTCGGCCCGGATGCAGTTTACGCTGTGTTGAAGCATGCCCTTGAATCCGCAGCGCCGCGTCCGCACTACCTGGTCACTCGCCCGGCAAAGCTTGGGGTTTTCCTCAGGCGCATTCTGCCTTCGCGCACTTTGTATACTCTCTTGGCCAAGTCTTCATGACACTGGTCAAATGCCCCCAAAGTGCCATATAGCTTCACAAGGAGCTTCATATGTCGACCGTATTCAATGCCTTGGCCATCATCGCTATGCTATCCGTTGTTGCAGTGCTGTTTGTCGGCCTGCGCAATATGATGAAGGCGGGCAGCGGCAATTTCTCCAACAAAATGATGCAGCTTCGGGTTCTTCTTCAGTTCATTGCGGTGGTCTTTATCGTTCTGGCGATCTATTTCGGTCGCCCGGGTTGAAGTACCGGTCATGGTGAAACTGAACAAGATTTACACGAGAACCGGCGATGACGGGACCACGGGGCTCGCAAGCGGTGAGCGCCGTTGGAAGTTTGATCTGAGGATTGACGCATACGGCACAGTTGACGAAGCCAACGCCGCCATCGGGCTGGCGCGAATTCACACACGTGATCATTTCGCCGCAATTGATGCGATGCTTGCCCGAATTCAAAATGACATGTTCGATCTTGGCGCGGACCTTGCAACACCGGACAGCGGCGCAAAGCTCGAATATGAACCATTGCGGGTAACCGCCACACAGGTCACGCGCATCGAAAATGACATTGATGCGCTCAACGCGAACATCGCACCGTTACGTTCATTCATCCTGCCCTGCGGATCTCCCGCCTCTGCCGCCTTGCATCTTGCCCGCACAATCGCACGGCGTGCGGAGCGCCTGATCGTGGAACTTGCGGCAAAACCGGAAGAGAGGGTGAGCCGCACAGCCGTCGAATACATCAACCGCCTCTCGGACTTTCTTTTTGTCGCCGCCCGTGCGGTAAATGACAATGGCGTCACAGACGTGTTATGGGTCCCCGGCGCTCACCGGTAACCGACAAGATGTTCATTCCTCTGCATGACGCCAACGAATTCAGGCATATCCGGCGCGCCTATGTGACCATCGGCATCATCATTGCCAATATCGTCGTCTTTGCAATTACCGTGTTCGGCGCATCGCAGAATTTCTCTGACGCCAGCATCCTTGGTCTCGGCTACATTCCCTCTGTGGTAAACAATGTGGTCGAATTGCAGGCCGACTTCGTCATCGTCCCCGAGAGCGCGACGTACATCACATATTCTTTTCTGCACGCCGACATATTTCATCTGGGCGGCAACATGCTGTTTTTGTGGGTTTTCGGCGACAACGTTGAAGACGCAATGGGGCACCTGAAGTTTCTGGTTTTTTATCTGCTTTGTGCGGCAGCCGGCGCCTTCCTGCACGGTGTGATACTGGCGACTTCCCAAATGCCGCTCATTGGCGCGTCGGGGGCGATTGCCGGGGTGGTCGTGGCCTATCTGATGCTGCATCCGCACATCAAGCTCTGGGTGCTCGTACTCATGCGAATCCCCCTGCGAATCCCCGCATGGATTCCAATTACCCTGTGGATCGCATTCCAGTTTGTCATGCTGTTTTCCCAGACCGATGACCAGATTTCCTGGCCGGCGCATGTGGGTGGCATTCTTGCCGGAGTCATGCTCGTTCCTCTCCTCAAGCGCCGAGGCATGCGTTTGTTCGACAGACCACCGGTTGAGACCATGGCCTCCGCCGGCGTTGCACTGCCGGGACCGGAAAAGAGCGCTCCGGAGTTACCGGCCAGATGGGGCCGGCAGTGAGCGGACATATTGACGCTAATGGCAGATAGCTCTATCTGAGCGCCCACCTATCAGGCTGAACACTCCAGGCTCAATTTTCAAGGAAATGTCGGCTTTCGACTATCGCAGCGAGCCAGTTGCCGATATTGCGGCGTCGAGAACAGTGAAAGAGGTTTTCAAAGATGAAAATACTGGTGCCAGTGAAACGGGTCGTTGATTACAACGTAAAAATTCGCGTCAAGGCCGACGGGTCCGGCGTAGACCTTGCCAATGTCAAAATGTCGATGAATCCTTTTGACGAAATCGCGGTCGAGGAAGCGTTGCGGCTGAGAGAAGCCGGCAAAGCCGAGGAAGTCATCGCGGTTTCAGTCGGACCTCAACAGGCGCAGGAAACCCTGCGCACTGCATTGGCCATGGGCGCTGATCGCGCCATTCTGGTGAAAACCGACGATGCCACCGAACCACTCACCGTCGCCAAAATTCTGAAGGGCGTGGCCGAGTCCGAAGGCGCGACGCTCGTCATTTGCGGCAAGCAGGCCATCGACGATGATTCCAACCAGACTGGCCAGATGCTGGCGGCGCTGCTCGGCTGGCCGCAGGGCACATTCGCCTCGAAGGTCCTGCCCGAAGGCGGCAAGATTTCCGTCACACGCGAGGTGGACGGCGGCCTTCAGACGATTGAGCTTTCGCTCCCCGCTGTTGTGACGACGGACTTGCGTCTGAATACCCCGCGCTACGCTTCATTGCCGAACATCATGAAGGCCAAGAAGAAGCAGCTCGATGAAAAGGCCCCGTCAGATTACGGCGTTTCGACCGCGCCGCGTCTGAAAGTCTTGACCACCGTCGAACCCGGCGGACGCAAGGCTGGCGTCAAGGTGAAGTCGGTCGCCGAACTCATCGACAAGCTGAAAAACGAAGCCGGCGTACTCTGAGCGACAACGAAAGGAACTTCAGCCATGACCATTCTTCTCGTTGCCGAACATGACAACGCGCATTTGTCCGACCAAACCGCGAAGGCCCTGACCGCCGCTGCCCAGATCGGCGGAGACATCCACGTGCTCGTCGCGGGCAAGGGAGCAAAGGCGGCGGCCGATGCCGCCGCCAAGCTGAAAGGCGTCTCCAAGGTTCTTCTGGCGGAAGATGCCAGCCTTGAGCACCGGCTTGCCGAGCCCTATGCGGCGCTTATTGTTTCGCTGTCCGGCTCGTATGACACCATCATCGCGCCCGCTACCAGCGCCTGCAAGAACGTCATGCCGCGCGTTGCCGCCTTGCTTGATGTGATGCAGGTGTCAGAGATTATCTCGGTCGAGGCCAAGGACACATTCAAGCGCCCGATCTATGCTGGAAACGCCATCCAGACCGTGCAATCCACCGACAAGATCAAAGTGGTGACAGTACGAACGGCGTCGTTCACCGCGACGGAAGAAGGCGGCTCTGCCCCGGTCGAACCTGTAAAGGCGGCTCCGGATACTGGCCAGTCCAGGTTTGTCTCGTCCGCATTGTCGGGCTCGGACCGTCCGGAACTGACTTCGGCCAAGATCGTAATCTCAGGTGGCCGCGCGCTCGGCTCAAATGAGAAATTCATGGCAGTGATGCTGCCCATCGCCGACAAGCTGGGTGCGGCGGTCGGCGCCTCGCGTGCGGCGGTCGATGCGGGCTATGCTCCCAATGACTGGCAGGTCGGCCAGACGGGCAAGGTCGTCGCGCCTGATCTCTACATCGCCTGTGGCATTTCCGGCGCTATCCAGCATCTTGCCGGCATGAAAGATTCCAAAGTCATCGTCGCCATCAACAAGGACGAGGAGGCCCCGATCTTCCAGGTCGCGGACTACGGGATCGTTGGAGATTTGTTCGAAATCCTGCCGGAACTGCAGAAGGCACTGTAACTGCTCTAATTTGGCGGCTCTGATCTTGACGGCGCGGGATGGACGTAGTCTGTTCCGGCGCTAATTCGTGCTTAAGCACTTTCAGGAGTAGGAATGTCAAATACGATCAAGACCGTCGCAATCGTCGGCTCCGGACAGATGGGATGCGGCATCGCGCACGCCTGCGCATTGGCGGGCTTTGATGTATTGCTCGGTGACCTGTCGGCGGAGCGGATCGAAAAAGGCATCGCTACAGTGAGTGGCAACATGGCCCGCAGCGTATCATCGGGCAAGCTTTCGGAAGAAGACCGCAGCGCCGCGCTGAAGCGCATCAAGGCAGCGCCTGCCTATGAGGACATGGCTGGCGCGGATCTGGTCATTGAAGCGGCGGTTGAAGACGAGGCGGTAAAGCGCAAGATATTCGCGGCGATCTGCCCAATCCTCAATCCTCAGGCGATACTGGCGACCAATACGTCGTCCATCTCAATTACGCGGCTCGCCTCGGCGACCGACCGGCCGGAACGCTTTATCGGCATCCATTTCATGAATCCTGTGCCGATCATGAAACTCGTGGAACTGGTGCGCGGCATTGCAACGGACGCGGCCACTTTTGAAGCGGCGAAGGAGTTTGCAAGGAAGCTCGACAAGACTGTGACCGTCGCCGAGGATTTCCCGGCCTTCATCGTCAACCGAATCCTTCTGCCGATGATCAATGAGGCGATCTATACGCTTTATGAAGGCGTTGGCTCCGTCGAAGCGATCGACACCGCCATGAAGCTGGGCGCCAACCATCCCATGGGCCCGCTGCAGCTCGCGGACTTCATCGGCCTCGACACGTGCCTGTCAATCATGCAGGTGCTGCATGACGGCCTTTCCGACTCCAAATACAGGCCGTGTCCGCTTTTGGTGAAATATGTCGAGGCTGGCTGGCTGGGCCGCAAGGTTGGTCGCGGCTTTTACGATTACCGCGGCGAGCATCCTGTCCCCACCCGCTGACCAGAGCATTTCCAGGAAAAGTGGGAACCGGTTTTCCGTCCGGAAATGCGGAAAAACAAATAGTTAAATACAGTCAGCGATTCAAAGAATCGATGAATGACTCTATTGCACCAGTTTGAGGAGCGTTTTTGGGGCGACATTGCGCCATGCGGCCCGCAATGCTGACAACAGGGCGGCCTCATCGGCAAATTCCAGATAAATCTCCGTCCAGCCCTTGCTGCCCCAACCGCCCGGCACGGCGGAAAAAACGTCAGGTTCAGCGCTCGCCATGACATCCTGTTGTTCGAGCGTCAGTTTGACAACGCCGATACGCGGGTTTTTCAGGGATGCAAATATCTTGTCGCGTAGGCGAAAGTCCGGGTGTTCAAAGTGGGACTTCTCTTCCGTCTCGGGTAATGCAAGCGCCAAGCGCCTGAAATCATTCGCGTTCATGAAATTCCCTCGCCAAGTGCAACGGCGATGAACGCCCGCGCATCTTCTCCACCCCAATTGGCTGGCCCGTTCATGCCCGCCAGGAGACAGCCTTTGGCGTCAACCAGCAATGTGACCGGCAAACCAAGCACCAGGCCGCGCTTTTTCAGGTCATTGAAAATGCCAAGAGTGGGATCCTGATAGAACGTGAGTTTCTCAATGCCGATCTCGTTCAGAAACTTCCTCGGCTTTTCGTCGCTGCCAGTGTCAACATTTACCGCGGCGACTTCAAAAACTTCGCTCCCCATACTCGCCTGCAACGAGTCGAGATGCGGCATTTCCTCGCGGCACGGCACGCACCATGTCGCCCAAAGATTCAAGAGCACGGTTTTGCCGGCAAAAGTTTTCAATGAAACGGGTTTTCCATCCGGCCCGTTAAATTGAAGAGCCGAGAGAGATTGCGGATCGGCGGCCGGCAGCATCGCCGCAACATCACCTTTGGCGGCAGCAGCAAGCGCCGCGGACCGCTCTTTGTCGATCACACAGGCGCTTTGCTCAGGTGCGCTGCCGGGCTGATTGCCAGACGGCGCCTGCCTGACGTATAGAACCGCCGCACCGGCCATGATGCCAATCAATAATGCGGTCCCCGCGATCTTCCTTGGATTGCGGCGCTTCGGGGTCTCGGTTTGGTTCATTTGGTCAACTCCGTCAGCGGATTAGTAGCATGGCAGACAAAAAGGTGAGCAACGAAATGTGGGGGGGCCGTTTCGCGGCGGGCCCGTCTGCCGTCATGGAGGAAATAAACGCCTCCATCGGATTTGATCGCAAACTTTTTGCCGAGGACATTGCCGGTTCCGTGGCCCATTCCCGGATGCTTGCGAGGCAAGGCATCATTTCAGCCGAAGACCAGAGCAAGATCGAGGCTGGGCTCTACAAGGTGTTGGGCGAAATCGAGGCGGGTGAGTTTGCCTTCTCCCGGGCACGCGAAGATATTCACATGAACATCGAGGCGCGGCTCGCCGAGATCATCGGACCGCCGGCCGGGCGGCTGCACACCGCGCGTTCGCGCAATGATCAGGTCGCAACCGATTTCCGTCTTTGGGTTAAGCGTGAATCCGGAAAATGCACTCAGGCACTCAAGAATATTCTCAATGTCCTGCTTGTGAAAGCGCAGGCCCATAGCGCCACTGTCATGCCGGGGTTCACGCATCTGCAAAGCGCCCAACCGGTGACATTCGGCCATCATCTGATGGCCTATGTCGAGATGTTCGGGCGTGATCTGTCGCGGTTCAGTGACGCGATCGAGCGGATGGACGAATCGCCGCTTGGCGCAGCCGCCCTTGCAGGCACCGGCTTTCCAATCGACCGTCATATGACGGCAAAGGCGCTGGGTTTTCGGGAACCAACGCGCAACTCCATCGATTCCGTTGCTGATCGCGACTACGCGCTGGAATTCCTCGCCGCCGCCTCCATCACGGCGACTCACTTGTCGAGGTTTGCCGAGGAAATCGTTATATGGTCCACACCCCAGTTCAATTTCATCCGCCTCTCAGACAGTTTCTCCACCGGCTCATCGATCATGCCGCAGAAGAAAAA
>JANNRN010000356.1:0-2359 GCA_031401375.1 Phyllobacteriaceae bacterium
GCAACTGATGAGGAGAATTTGTCATGCCAATTACCGATCTCATCGAATCTTCGGCTTTTTACCGGACCCAGGCGCTTTCGTCGTTCGACTTCGCCGGCCTTATCTATCAGTTCGCGTCAGTCCCTTTCAACATGCAAGCCCAGACACAAACCAACTGGTGCTGGGCGGCGACGTCGACAAGCGTGTCGCATTTCTATTCGGCGTTCAGCTCATGGACGCAGTGCAGGGTCGCCAATGGCGAACTCGGCCTCACCGGCTGTTGCAATTCGCCGGTGCCGGGCGCTTGCAATGTGCCCTGGTATCTTGACCGCGCGCTCACGCGGACCAGCAATTTCGACCACATGGTTTCGGGAACGATCACTTACGCCGCGATCCTCAGCGAAATTCGGGCCGGACGCGTTATCGGGGCCCGGCAAGGCTGGAGCGGCGGCGGCGGCCACTTCATGGTGATCCATGGGTGCAGCCGCACCGGCAGCACGCGCTACCTTGACATTGATGATCCGATCTATGGCAAGAGCACCATCACCTATGACACCTTTGCCAGCAATTATCAGGGCAGCGGCACCTGGACGCATACCTATTTCACGAAGAGGAGATTCAAATTGTGGTTTGATCTGCAACCCATTCCGGAATTCGTGATCAAGTGGATCGACGAAACAGACCGGCTCAGGCATTTGAAAAAAGGATTGGACATCGCGGCGTTCCGGCCTGAATTCACGATTTCCGTTCCCCACCACGTCTTTGACACCGGCCTCGACAGCGCCGCAAAGGGACGGTTGAGCGAGGTTGCCAACGGGCTTCGTGTTCTGCAATTGAACGACAAGAAGCTTGGCGCGATGTACGAGTTCGATACAGAGGCGTCCGCGGAACCGGCATTGCAGTCCGTGTCGGAAGATGAAAACACGAATGCCATACTGGCGCGCGGGCTTGAGGTGATTTCAAAGCTGACCGGCGAATACGAGAAGGGCAATGACCGGAAGAATATGCCGGAATTGCGCTACCTGAAAATTCCCGCGCTTTATCTCGAGGGCTTCTGGCTGCATGGCAAGGATGGCAAGAAGGACGTGATTGTCCTGACGCGCGGCGGGCCGCAATTGAAGGTGATGGAGCCGCTGGCGATGGCCGAGTTCATGAAAGTGGCGCAGGCCGAGGCAAAGGCTCGCCTTGCCGCCAGCAAGGATGACATGATCGCGCCGTAAGCGGTCTTTGCCCGGAACAACTGAAAACAATCAGGCTGGCTCACGCCCGCAGGCGCCACCTGCAGGCGTGAGCCAGTTTTCGGCTTCTGCGATGCGCCAATTCTCGAAATCTATTCAAAAAGCATGACAATTTCTTTTGAATTGTTTAAATGCGTTTGAAATGCTCGGGAGGGGCTGTTGGCGCAGAAGATTAAATTGTCCACCATTGCCGATGCGCTTGGTGTTTCGACGGCGACCGTGTCGCTTGCCTTGCGCGACAGTCCGCTCGTGGCGGACGAGACGCGAGAGAAGATCAAGGCCGAGGCGCGCGCGCTCGGTTATATCTACAATCGCCGCGCCGCCAGCCTGCGCACGTCAAGATCGGGCATTGTCGGCGTTGTGGTGCATGACATCATGAACCCGTTCTACGCGGAAATCCTGCGATCCATCGAGCAGGAACTTGACCGTTCGCGGCAGACCTTCATCCTGTCCAATCATTATGATCAACTCGACAAGCAGCGGACCTTCATCGACACGCTCCTGCAGCTCGGCGCCGATGGCGTGATCATGTCGCCGGCCATCGACACGCCGCCGGAAGACATTGCCATGGCGGAAGACAATGGGCTGCCAACGGTGCTGATCGCGCGATCGGTGCCTGGCGCCAAGGCCTCCGTATTTCGCGGGGATGATGCGTTTGGCATCAGCCTGGCCACCAATCATCTGATTTCACTTGGACACAAACGCATCGCCTTCATCGGCGGCACCGATCAGACATCGACGGGACGCGACAGGTATCATGGCTATGTCGCGGCGATGGAGAAAGCCGGACTGGAGGTCGATCCGGAACTGCGCATTCCCGGTCCGCGCACAAAGCTGGCGGGATTTGAAGCATCGCCGCAATTTCTTGCGATGAGAAACCGGCCGACGGCGGCGGTGTGCTGGAATGATTTGGTGGCGATCGGACTGATGAACGGCATTGCGCGGGCGGGACTGGTGCCCGGTCAGGACATTTCGGTAACCGGCTACGATGATCTGGAGGAAGCGGAGATCGCAACCCCCTCGCTCACAACCGTGTGGAATGGCCAGCGCGAGGTGGGGCGCAAGGCGGCGCGGGCGCTGCTGGACAGGCTTGGCGGTTCACCGGCGCAGATGCGGCAGGAATTGATCGTGCCGGAATTGCG
>JANNRN010000357.1:0-7354 GCA_031401375.1 Phyllobacteriaceae bacterium
TGTAAAGCTCAAGAAAATCATAGGCTTGCAGGATCATGTAGTTGAATTCGAGGAATGACAGCGATTGCTCGCGATCAATCCGCAGTTTGACCGAGTCGAACGACAGCATGCGATTGACCGAAAAGTGCCGGCCAATGTCCCGCAGAAACTCGACATAGTTGATGTTCATCAACCAGTCCGCATTGTTGACCATCACGGCGTCCCGGGGTCCGTCGCCAAAATTCAGGTACTTCGCAAAGGCAGCGCGGATGCCCGCCAGATTGTCGTCGATGTCCGCCATCGTCAAAAGCTTGCGCGCTTCGTCCTTGAACGAGGGATCGCCGATCATCGACGTGCCGCCGCCCATGAGGGCGATCGGCTTGTGCCCGGTCTTTTGAAGCCAATGCAGCAGCATGATCTGAATCAGCGACCCGGCATGAAGGCTCTTTGCCGTCGCGTCAAAACCGATATAGGCCGTGACAATCTCCTTGCAGAACAGCTTGTCGAGGCCGGCGTCATCCGATGTCTGGTGAATGAAGCCGCGCTCGGACAGCGTATGCAGGAATTCAGATTTGAAGGCTGTCATGAACTGACTTTCGGCGGTGATGGCTGTGGTAGCATTTGCGGACGCGGCGCTTTAGCATCAACTCGACGGAATCGACAAGGACACCACGCAACATGGCGTTGATGCGGGCGATTGGCCTGATGAGCGGCACTTCCATGGATGGAATTGACGTCGCCCTTATTGAAACCGATGGCGAGGATACGGTCATTCGCGGTCCGGCGGCCGAATACGCCTATGACGCGGGCTTTCGCGGCAAGCTCGCGCGGGGACTGGACGATGCGAAGGCGATTACTGACAGAAGCGCGCGTCCCGGCAGCCTTGACGTGTTGGAAAAGGAACTCACTGAGCGCCACGCCGGTGCCGTCATGCGTTTCATGCTCGACAACGGCATTGCCACAACTGATGTTGATCTCATCGGTTTTCACGGTCAGACCGTGCTGCACAGGCCGGAGGCGGGTCTGACGGTGCAAATCGGCGACGGCAAACTGTTGCATGAGCGCACCGGCATCCCCGTCATCTACGACATGCGCGGCAATGACATGCTCAATGGCGGGCAGGGCGCGCCGCTGGTGCCAGCCTACCACCAGGCGCTTGCCGCCTCGCTCGACAGCGCTCTGACGAAGAAGCAACCCGTTTGTTTCGTCAACATCGGCGGCATTTCCAACATCACCTATATAAGACAGGGTCACACGCCGGTCGCGTTCGACACCGGCCCCGGCAATGCCCTCATCGACCAGTGGGTGGGGGACCAGGCCGGCATTCCCTTCGATGATGGCGGCAGGATCGCGGCGGAAGGCGGCATTCACGCTGAAATCGTCGATGCCTATCTTGGCGACCCTTTCTTCAGGCGCAAACCACCCAAGTCGCTCGACAGAAATGACTTTGACCTGGATCTGGTCGACGGGCTTGAACTGTCTGATGGCGCGCGCACGCTGGCGAACGTGACAGCCGAGGCGATCATGGCGTCAGTGAAGTTTCTGGCCAGGAAGCCGGGACTTTGGATCATTTGCGGCGGCGGCCGCAAAAACGCGATGATCATGCATGACCTTGCAGAGATTGCCGCGCGGCAAAACGCGGTCGTTGTCGCCGCCGAAGCCTGCGGTCTGAATGGCGGTTCGATGGAGGCCGAAGCCTGGGCCTACCTTGCCGTGAGGAGCTTCAAGGGATTGCCACTGACCTTTCCGGAAACGACAGGCGTAAGGCAGCCGGTCACAGGCGGGCTGTTGGCTCGGCGGGCTTGAATCAGGCCCACTTTCGACCTTCTTCGCTGCGCTGGAAGGCAATGAGATCCAAGCTCGGAGCTTCGTTGGCAAGTCCGGTCAAGAGGGCATGCACTTGTCCGCGATGATGGGTCTGATGGTTGAAGAAATGCGCCAGCGCAGGGCTCATGCGCTGGCTGATCGTGCGCATGTCAGTAACCGTCGTATAGCTGAACCGGCCGGAAATGGCCTTTTCGGTCGAGCCGCCGATCCAGCCGATGATGCGAAGGTCTTCCTTTTCGCGCTCGATTGTCAGTTTGTCCAGTTCGTCGCAAATAATGGCATCGAGCCGTTTCGGCGCGTCTCCCTCTCCGGTAAACCGCTTCATCCAGATGCGATCCGCCACAAGGATGTGGTTGAGCGTGCCGTGAACCGACTTGAAGTAGGCGCCGCGGTCGAGCCGGTAGTCTTCGCCGGCAAGACGTGCCGCCGCTTCATAGATCAGGCCGTTGGCCCAGCGGTTGTAAGCAGCGAACATCTGGAAATACGTTTTCATGCAGCTCTTCCTTTACGGCGAAACGCTCCGTCCGTATCAGACTTGCCGCGCCGTTCAAACCGGCGTCAACCGGGCCATTCGTCTGTGTTCCCGGCAAAACCGGCGATCTCTGCGGCTCCTTGGCAATGCAAGGTGAAACATGCAGGATGCACAGTGCATCACATCAAATGGCGGGCAACACATGTACGGCAGAATTGCGGAAAAGCTGGAGCGCGGCGACATCATCATTCTTGACGGCGGCACCGGAACCGACATCCAGAATCGCGGCGCGCCGATGAACGGCCAGACCTGGTGCGCGGAGGTCAATCTCACGCATCCGCAAATCGTGCGCACCGTGCACGACGACTATATTCGCGCCGGGGCCGCGATCATCACCGCCAATACCTATGCGACAAGCGCGCTGCTGTTCAATGCGCTGGGGCGGGACGATGAATTGCTCGAGATTGATCGCGTGGCCGTGGACATCGCCAAGTCGTCGGCGTTTGGAAAAAATGTTGCCGTGGCCGGCTCCATGTCCACCATGCGCCCCATGGTTTCGGGTTCTGACCGCAACGACCTGACGCAGGAATGGCCGGAGGCCGAAGCCCGGCGGCTTCTTCGCCGCAAGGCGGAGAATTTGGCGGCCAATGGTGTGGATCTGATCATGATGGAAATGATGCGGGACGGCGACTATGCGATCTGGGCGACAGAGGCGGCTCTGTCGACCGGTCTGCCGGTGTGGGTCGGTATCGCCGCCGAACGGCGCCCGGACGGTGCACTGACTGGTTTCGGCCGGCCCGATTGGCCCCTGGAAGCGATGGCCCCGCTTCTTGCCGCGCTGAATCCGGCGGTCATGACCATTATGCATACCTCGCCGAACGATACCGGAGACGCACTGGATATCGTGCGAAAGCATTGGCGCGGTCCGCTTGGCGCGTATCCCGAGAGCGGCTACTTCAAGATGCCGGACTGGCAGTTCATTGATATCATTTCTCCGCAGGATCTGGTCGCAAGGTCGAAGGAATGGCGGAAGTCGGGTGCAACAATTTTCGGCGGATGCTGCGGAACCGGGCCTGAACACATTCAGGCGCTCTCGGCGTCCTTGAACGGTTAGCCCGCGCTTGCAGCCACTTGGCAACACAGGGATGCAACGCTATAGACCGCCCAACTTTCCCAACCCACAGGATACCAAAATGGCGATTGAACGCACCTTTTCCATGATCAAACCCGATGCCACAAGGCGCAATCTCACCGGCGCGATCACCAGGATGCTCGAAGACGCGGGTCTGCGCGTCGTTGCGTCAAGGCGCGTGTGGATGAGCTTGCGCGAGGCGCAAGGCTTCTACGCCGTGCACAAGGATCGTCCGTTCTTTGGAGAACTGACCGAATTCATGTCCTCGGGTCCGACCGTGGTTCAGGTGCTTGATGGCGAAAATGCCATTGCCAAGAACCGCGAAGTCATGGGCGCCACCAACCCGGCCAATGCCGCTGAGGGAACCATCCGCAAGGTGCATGCGCTGTCAATTGGCGAAAACTCTGTTCACGGCTCTGATGCACCGGAGACCGCGCGTGAAGAAATCGCCTACTGGTTTTCCGGAACCGAAATCGTCGGCTGATTCGATTTTCGAGCGGGCTGCTGCAAGCACCTGAATCGACTCAAAAAAAGCTGACTCAGGCCGCGCGGCGTTCCAGCGATGCCGGGCGCCTGTCACGCAGGAGCTGGATGAACCTCGCATTCTCCATGGCGCCGGCGTAGAGGTAACCCTGGTAGAGATCGCATCCGAAGCTTCTCAAGAGTGCTTCCTGCGCGGGGCTTTCGACATGTTCGGCAACCGTGGTCAAACCCAGCGTTTTTGCCATTGCAAGGATGGTCTTGACGAGCGCTCTATCCTTTTCCTCGTTCTCAAGTGCGGCGACAAACGCGCCGTCAATCTTCACTTCGTCGTAGGGCAGGCTCTTCATCTCCGCGAGTGAAGAGTATCCGGATCCGAAATCATCGAGCGCGAAGCGTACGCCAAGCGCGCGCATCTCGTGCATCTGTTGGGCGAGCTTGTGCCGGTTGGTGGTTTGCACTTTCTCCGCAAACTCGATCGTCAAGGCCTTTGCAGGCACCGAACCTTCAATCAGCAGTCTGCTCAGCATCATGGCAAACGCCCTAGTCACAAAAACCGACGGGCTGACATTAACCGACATGCACAGGTGCCGCGTCTGACGGTGCGCCTGCCATCCTGCCAAGGTGGCAATCGCCTTGCTCATGATTGCCTCATTAAGGTCCTCGGCAAGCCCTGCCTGTTCAGCAAGTTGCACGAACTGGCCCGGAGGAATGTCGCCCAGAACCGGATGAGTCCATCGCACAAGCGCTTCGGCACTGCGAATGAAGCCCTTCCGGTCAAGTTGCGGCTGGAAGTGCAGCATCAGTGAGTCATCATCAAGCGCCGTTCGCAGATCCGCCAAGAGCTGCTCGCGGTCGAACTGGCGCTGCAGGTCAGCGATGGCAAACTCGGCAACGCCTTCTCCCTGACCTTCCTTGGCCTGATACATCGCCATGTCAGCCCGTTTCAGCAGTTCTTCGGTTCGCAACTCAGTGCCGTCAAAGGTCACGATGCCGATGCTCGCAAGCCCGTGTTGCAGCGTTGGGCCAAGTGGAACGCCCGTGGTGAGCTCGTAGCGCACGGCGCGGGCGACTTCATTTGCGCGCAATGATGCCTGCTCCATATCTTGGCCGGCAGGTTCTATCACAATGACAAATTCGTCCCCGCCAATGCGCGCCACCGTTGCAAATTGTCCTGCGCTGCGCACCAGACACGCGGCGACCGACTTGAGGTATTCATCGCCCATGTCGTGGCCGAGCGTATCGTTGAGAGCCTTGAAATCATCAAGGTCGATGAAGAGCAAGGCCCCGTGATTTCCATGGCTGGCGCAGGCCACGGCCGCTTGCGACAGGCGCTCGAGCAACATTCGCCGGTTCGGCAAGCCCGTCAGCGGATCGTAGTAGGCCATGGTTTCGATAGCGAGTTCGTGCTTCTTTCGCGCCGATGTGTCGGCAACGTATCCATGCCATGTCAAGGTATCGCCGCAATGCTCTGGCGTTGCATTGAACGTGACCCATTTGTCGGTGTCGTCGGCGCGCCGGCACTCGATGCACCATGGCGCCATTGAGGATTTTGATTCTGCGATTGAGCCAAGCAGCGCGGCGCGATCATCCGCGTGGATGCAGTCGAGAACTTTTTTGATCGTCATCTGGATGGCGTGGTTCTTCAACCCGAACACCTGGCCGAAGCCATTGGAGGCATAAGCGAGCCGCAGACCACCGGTCGCGCCGAGTTCGATTTGAAACAGGCCGCCGGGAACGTGATCCGTCAGTTTGCGTAACTGTTCCTGCAGCACGACAATTTGCATCGACTTGGTGATTTCGCGCAGAGAACCCTCATAGTATCTTGGCTTGCCTGAATTCGGCTCACGAACAAGCCGGGCATCCTCTGAAATCCAGATGCGCTCGCGCGTCTTGTGCCGGTAAATCTCCGAGATGAAATCCTTGACATACCCGTCACGCGCGAGAATTGCGCGAAACTCTTCGCGTCTTCCCGGTTCGACATACCACTCGACGGCAATATCCTGAACACCGACGAGCATTTGCGCTTCGCTGTCATAGCCGTTCAATTTAACCAGCGCGGGATTGGCGCTCAGTTGTTTGCCCTCAAGGCTCGACCGGTAAACGCCATCGGCAAGGTGGTCGACAAGATCGCGATACGAAACATGGGCGGCCTCCACGACGTGGAGCCTCTGCCGGTATCCCAACATGCGCGAACACAACAGGGCGACAACAAGGCATCCGGCGACAAACGGCCAGTTTACGACGTCCAGAATGGAACCCAAAAGATCAGAGCTAATCTGCATTTGCCGAAGTGCTTACCCGCCTGTTGCCAGCACAATAGCCACTTTGGATTGAGCCAATCGTAAGTGCGCGGGAAAATTGCTTTTTGGATTAACTCTTCCTTACACTATTGAGTGGACTTGAGTCGGCCAAAATCGGCATTTCAGGGCTTGGGCGCCGGTTTCCACTTAAGCCGGGCGGTTTCGTCAGATCGTTTTGCGCTCACCCATTCCCCTGCGCTTCCGTCGGTGCGGTGTTCCTTTTTCCAGAACGGAGCATCAGTCTTGAGAAAATCCATCAGGAACGAAGCCGCCTCAAATGCGGCCTCCCGGTGCGGCGAAGCGGCGGCGACCAGAACGATGTTCTGACCCGGCGCAATCTTGCCAACGCGGTGAATGACTGTGATGCCAGTGATTGGCCAGCGGGCGATTGCTTCCTTGGCGATCCGGGTTATCTGCGCTTCCGCCATGCCCGGATAGTGTTCGAGTTCAAGCGCCGCCAGGCGTCCGCTTTCATCCCGGCAAATGCCGGAAAATGTCACCACCGCGCCGACATCGTCCCTGAGGCCCTTCAAGGCCTTGATCTCATCTTCGACAACGAAATCATCGGGTTGCACGCGGATATTGGGGGAAACGCCAGACATGGCAGTGCGTCAGCCGCCCGTCATCGGCGGGAAGATGGCGATCTCGCGCGCGCCAGAGATTGCCTCGTCATGATCCACATGTTCCTGATCAACCGCCACGCGAATGACGTTGGGATATTGAAGCGCCAGTGCATAACCATCGCCTTTGGCGGCGAGGAAGCCCAGCAGGTCGCCGGCGGTCTTCACACTGTCGGGCAGGGCAATCTCCTCCTCCGGCAAACCAATTCGCTCGCGCACCCACGAGAAATAGACAAGTCTGGTCATTTCAACCGTCGATCACGTGTTTCATTCCGGCGCGGAAGTAATCATAGCCGGTATATAGCGTAATAATGGCGGCCATCCAAAGCAGGCTGATGCCGATTTCAAGCGTATAGGGAAGAACTTTTTCGCCTGCGGGGCCTGCCAGCAAAAATCCGATGGCCACCATCTGCAATGCGGTTTTCCATTTCGCCAGCCGCGACACGGGCACTGAAACTTTCAGCTCGGCCAGATATTCGCGAAGCCCCGAAACGAGAATTTCGCGGCACAGAATTATGATGGCTGCCCAAAGCGACCATCC
>JANNRN010000358.1:0-1970 GCA_031401375.1 Phyllobacteriaceae bacterium
GGGAGAAGAGGTAAACGCCAGCGGTGGCTCTTTCCTTCTCCCCGTTCTCACGGGGAGAAGGTGGCCCGAAGGGTCGGATGAGGGGCAGCGCCGAGGGTTGCAGGTTTCTATTTGCGAAAGGCGGAGTTCAGTTCACCCGGCCCATATACGCCATCATCAGCGCCGCCATCCGCTGATCCCGGGCGAAGTCTTCGCCTAGGATGACGGCGATCGTCTGTTTGCCGTCGCGCTCCACCGAGGTCACCAGATTGAAGCCCGACGCCTTGGTGTAGCCGGTTTTGATTCCATTGGCGCCGGCCACCATTTCGAGCACCTTGTTGTGGCCGGTCTCGGTGCGCCCGGCGATGTTGAACTGTTTCAAGCCGCCCGTATTGTCGGTATGCCGCTGACATCAACGTCCCGCTCAGCGTGCCATGCGTCATGCGCTGACTGCATCGCCAGCCAGACAGCGGCGCCATCGCCGAACAGTTTGCCGAGCCGGGCGGCAATGGATGGCGATACGGGCTTGCGCTCGTTAATGATGTCGTAGAGCTGCTGGCGTGAAATGCCGAGCAGATTGGCGAGTTCCACCTTGGTTTTCCCGGTTGCCGGGATCACCTCTTTCAGCAACGCCCCCGGATGACTCGGGCAGCGGTTCATATTTCTAACGGCCTTCAATTCGCTCATGTTCATTGCCCTCAATGATATTGTTCCAAATCAACACGACGGGCTTCACCATCTACAAATTCAAATGTGAGACACCACGGCCCGTTGACATGGGCCGTGAAGCGAGTCGGATTGAACCCAGTCAGCGCGTGAAAATTGAAACCCGGAAGGTTCATTTCCTCTGGCCGGACGACAACATCCAGTCTGTCCAGCCTGACCAAAATACGGCGGTGCAGATTTAGGTCGATTCTTGATTTTCCGGTTTCCCAAAGCCTTGCAAGCTCTTTGTTGGGAAACGACGAAATCATGTAGGCAATTTACTTACTTATGCCTTGACTGTCAACCATTTGCGTACAAATTTCGACGCAAAGCCGGTGTATGGGCCACTCAGTTCACCCGCCCCATATTCGCCTGGACCAGCGCCGTCATCCGCATGTCGCGGGCGCGGGCGGTGTCTTCGCCGAGGATGACGGCGATCAGTGACTTGCCGTCGCGCTCCACCGAGGTCACCAGATTGAAGCCCGACGCCTTGGTGTAGCCGGTTTTGATGCCATTGGCGCCGGCCACCATGTCGAGCACCTTGTTGTGCCCGGTCACGGTGCGCCCGCCGACAGTGAACTGTTTCAAGCTGAAATAACCGAAATGATGTGGAAATTTCCTGCGAAGCGACAAGCCAAGCTGCGCCATGTCCCCGGCAGTGGTCACCTGAGCCGGATCGTGCAGACCGGAAGCATTTTTGAATGTCGTGCGGCTCATGCCGATGGCCCGTGCCTTGGCGGTCATCCGGGCAGCAAACGCGTCCTCGGTTCCGGCGATGTATTCTGCAAGGGCAACGGCGATGTCATTGGCGGATTTAACGGTGACCGCCCGAATGGCAGTGTCCAAATCGATTGTCTGGCCGGCCTTCAGGCCAATCTTGGAAGGCGCTTGCCCGGCGGCGTTTCTTGAAACCGGAATGAGGGTGGTCTTGTTGATCTGCCCGCTGTCGAGCGCCTCAAAGACAAGATAGAGCGTCATCATCTTGGTAAGCGACGCCGGATAGCGCGGCGTGTTCGACGCATAGGCATACAGCTCCCTGCCGCTTGATCCGTCGATCACAACAGAGGCGAAGCGCGACGGTCGCGAACTGTCGACAACCTTGCGTGCGTCCAGGACTTCTGACGTCTGACAAGCCGCCAACAGCAATGCGCTCATCACGACGCTGACGAAGTTTCGCAAAATCGAAACGTGCTGGTTGAAACGCGTGGCGATCAACGCCCAATCCTTCCTGCCAAACCCGGGGTCGGGGATACCCTGAATCCGGCCTGTCCTGCAAGAGACTGGTT
>JANNRN010000359.1:0-2171 GCA_031401375.1 Phyllobacteriaceae bacterium
GACACTTTGCGTCATGGGGCCGAACAGCCGCGCCTTGCTCGAATCCGTTTCCGGCGCCGATCTGTCCAATGCCGCCCATCCGTTCGGCACGGCGCGCGACATCGAAGTCGGTTACGCGCGCGTGCGCGCTGCCCGCGTCACCTATGTCGGCGAACTCGGCTGGGAGCTTTACGTCCCGACGGAATTTGCCCGCGGGGTATTCGACGTTCTGATCGAGGCCGGCGCGCCGTTCGGGCTGAAGCTCGCCGGCTTGCATTCGCTTGATTCATGCCGGATCGAGAAGGCCTACCGGCATTGGGGTCATGACATTGCCGAGGAAGACACCCCGCTTGAGGCCGGACTGATGTTTGCCGTCAAGCTCGACAAGGGCGATTTTATCGGCCGCCAAGCCCTTCTCAAGCAACGCGAACACGGTGCAAGGCGCCGGCTTGTGCAGTTCCTTTTGAAGGACCCCGAGCCGATGCTCTATCATGACGAGCCGATCTGGGTGAATGGCAAGATGCTGGGCCGCACGACATCCGGGGCCTATGGCCATTTTCTTGGCGGCGCGGTCGCACTTGGCTATTTGCCGCAGGACAGCGACCCGCTCGCTGAAATCATTGCCAGCGCCAGGATCGAGATTGAAATCGCCGGGCGCAAAATCCCGGCCAGCGCCAGCCTTTCGCCAATGTATGATCCCAAGAGCCTGCGGATTCGAGCCTGAGCGTCCTTCCGCTGTTGCCTCAGCCGCCGCCCGTGATACCGTGATGGCAGTCAACTGACTGAGTGAGGTGGACATGATGCGGCAAGTCACGCTCAACACGGGCGAAACGGTCCCGGCGCTCGGGCTCGGGACTTGGCAAATGGGTACAGGAGGGCCTGATGAGGCCGGGCAGATACGCGCCATCCAAACCGGCGTGGATCTCGGCATGAAGCTCATCGACACCGCGGAAATGTATGGCGAAGGCCGTTCAGAATCCCTTGTGGGCAAGGCGATTGCCGGACGGCGAAAAGAGGTTTTTCTCGTCACAAAGGTAATTCCGTCAAATGCAAGCCGGCTGGGCGCCATCAGCGCGTGCGAAGCGAGCCTGAAGCGGCTCGGCACCGACATGATTGATCTTTATCTCTTGCATTGGCGAGGCCGGTTTCCCCTTGAAGAGACGGTCGAGGCGTTCGAGGAACTGAAAACCTCCGGAAAAATCCGCCACTACGGGGTCAGCAATTTTGACGCTAGCCACATCAAGCAACTCGGTGCGCTGTCGCCAAAGCCGGTCTGCGCCGCAAATCAGGTCCAGTACAATCTCGCTGACCGGGGCATCGAATTTGATCTGTTGCCCGACTGCCAGCGCCAGGAAATAGCGGTCATGGCCTATTGCCCGCTGGGACAGGGAGGACTGGTCAATCATCCGGCTTTGGCGCCCCTCGCCCGCAAGCACGGCGTAACGCCCGCAGCTGTTGCGCTTGCGTTCCTGATCTCAAGGCCCGGCGTGATTGCGATTCCGAAAAGCGCCGCAGCTTCGCGCGTGACGGAAAACGCCAGGGCGGCAGGGGTCGCGCTCGACGAAGCAGATTTTGCCGCGCTTGACGCTGATTTCCCGCCGCCAAAGCGCAAAACGCCGCTTGCCATGACGTGAAAACGGTTTCAGCGCAGCGGATCGCCAGAGAAATGGATGCTTTTAGAGCATTTCCGCTTTTGATTGAATCATCAAAAGCAAAGGACAATGCGGCAATTCAAGGACTTGGAGCGCGAACTGCTTCAGCTTGTCGTCCGCGTGAGCCGGACAATCGCGGCCTCCTGCATGCATCCTGGCATCATCTGCATGAATTCAATGCGGTTGCCATCCGGGTCGCTGATCCAGCACTGCCAATTGCCGTCAGGGCCGATTTTCGGGTGATGCAGAAACGCGATATCGCGTTCGTGAAGCGCTTTCTCAGTTGCGCGCATATCCTCAACTTCGAGGCAGAAGTGATTGATTGCATTGGCGTTCCAGCCCGGGGCGCAATCTCCCTCCCCGTCCGGGAAAATCTCGATGAACTGGTTGTCAGTCAACCGCAAGTAAACCAGCATTAACCGGCCATCGTCGTGGTGCAGTCGCATCAACTCGGCAAAGCCCAGAGTGTCACGATAGAAAGCCAGCGATCGCGCCAGATCCTTGACCTTGAGCGCCACATGGCCAAGCGACTTGACCTTG
>JANNRN010000360.1:0-5750 GCA_031401375.1 Phyllobacteriaceae bacterium
ATCGGCATGGTTACCCAGGATACGTCTCTTCTGCATCGGTCCGTCAGGGAGAACATTCTCTACAGCCGGCCGGACGCAAGCGAAAAGATGATGATTGATGCAGCTACCCGCGCCGAGGCGCATGGTTTCATCGAGGGGCTGAGCGACTCCAAAGGGCGGACCGGCTTTGACGCCCATGTCGGCGAACGCGGCGTCAAACTGTCTGGTGGTCAGCGCCAGCGGATCGCGATTGCACGCGTCATGCTGAAGGATGCGCCCATTCTCATTCTGGACGAAGCGACATCGGCGTTGGATTCGGAAGTCGAAGCGGCAATCCAGGAAAATCTCTATCGTCTGATGGAGGGCAAGACCGTGATTGCCATTGCGCACCGGCTTTCAACCATCGCGGCGCTCGACCGTCTGATAGTCATGGACAAGGGGCGCGTTGTCGAAGACGGCAGTCACAAGCAACTCGTGGCGCAGGGCGGCATCTATTCGCGGCTTTGGGCGCGCCAATCAGGCGGTTTTCTGGGATTCGAAGAGGCGGAAGCGGCGGAATGAATGCCGTTTTTCGCCTCTTTGAGCGATGGATAGACCCATTCCGCCTGCCTGCCAGTTCTGAACCGCCAAACACCGCGCCGGCTTTCCTCTGGTACTATGTCCGTCAAGCCCGCAGTGCGTTCGCGGCCATGATGCTGCTCGGCGGGCTTGTTGCGCTGATGGAGGCGGCACTGTTCTGGTTCGTTGGCCGGCTCGTTGATCTGCTCGCCGGCTTTGACCAGAACCTTGGCTGGCAGGGTCTGATCGCCGGTCACGGACCGGAGCTTGTTGTCATGCTCGTTTCAGTCTTGATCGTTCGCACCCTGATCGTGTCGCTGACTGCGCTGGTGGAAGAACAGACGATTGTTCCGGGATTTTTCAGCATGGTGCGGTGGCAGGCGCACAAGCGCGTGTCGCGGCAGAGCTATGCGTTCTTCCAGAATGATTTTGCCGGACGAATTGCCGCCAAGGTCTGGCAATCCGGCCAGGCCGCCGGAGACTTCATGGTCGGCCTTCTGCAGGTGATCTGGTTTTGCGTGGTGTATGCTTTCACGACCATCACGCTGCTTGGCAGTCTTGATGTCAGGCTGGGCGCGGTGATCGCTCTGTGGATCCTGGTTTTTGCGCTGGTCGCACGGCACTTCCTTCCACGCGTTCGCAAGTTCGCGCGGGAGTCCGCGGAAGCAAGTTCGATGGTCAATGGCAGGCTGGTCGACGGCTACTCCAACATCCAGACGCTGAAGCTGTTCGGGTCGCAGGAAAAGGACGACGCCTATATTCGGGAAGGCATGCAGCAGTTCATCGGAGTGGTGAAACCGTTCACGCGCGGCCTTTCCGGGATACGCATTTCACTCGCTCTGACCAGCGGGGTCATGATTTCCGTCATCGCCATCATGACCGTGGATCTGTGGCTGAACGGCGCTGTGTCGACAGGCGCGGTTGCTTATTCGCTCGCCATGGTGCTGCGGCTCAACATGTTGCTGGGGCGCATGATGACACAGCTCAACAGCCTTTTGCGCAACTACGGCACGATTCAGAATTCCATGGAGTTGATTGCGCGGCCGCTTGGCGTCGTCGATGCACCTGCGGCGCCGCCTCTAGTGGTGAAGTCAGGCGGGATCGAGTTCCGTTCGGTCCGATTTCACTATGGCAAGGGCTCGGGATTGTTTGACGATCTTTCGCTTTCGATCAAGGCCGGAGAGAAAATCGGCCTCGTCGGGCGTTCGGGCGCCGGAAAGTCGACACTGGTCAATCTTTTGCTGCGCTTTTATGATTTGGAGGGCGGTTCCATTCTCATCGATGGCCAGAATCTCGCGTCGGTCCAGCAGGATTCGTTACGTCAGCAGATTGGCATGGTCACCCAGGATACATCGCTTCTGCACCGCTCAGTCGGCGACAACATCGTTTACGGCCGGCTGGATGCCGGCCAGGAAGCGGTCGTGGCAGCCGCGAAACGCGCCAAGGCCCATGATTTCATCGCGGGGCTTTGTGACCAGAAGGGCCGTCGTGGTTATGAGGCCCGTGTCGGGGAGCGCGGCGTCAAGCTGTCCGGCGGCCAGCGCCAGCGCATCGCCATTGCCCGCGTCATGCTGAAAGATGCGCCGATCCTCATTCTTGATGAAGCAACGTCGGCGCTGGATTCGGAGGTCGAACAGGCGATTCAGGAGAATCTGTACGCCCTGATGGAAGGCAAAACGGTGATCGCCATCGCCCACCGCCTTTCCACCATTGCGGCACTCGACCGGCTGATTGTCCTTGATGAGGGCAGGATTATCGAAGAAGGCACGCATCAAGAGCTCGTAGACAAGGGGGGGCTCTATGCGCGGCTATGGGCCCGGCAATCCGGCGGTTTTCTCGGCATCGAGACCGGCCCGGACTGACGGGCGGCGCGAGGGCATGTTTGTGCCGCGACATTGTGCCGTCATGGACTTCTACCGGCTGGACAATATGTAATTCCCTCACTAAGAGCGAAGTGAGGCAATCGGGGAATTCCACTCGTGGGGCTTGTCATGGTGTGACGCCTTTTCGATGCCAAAGTGGGTGCCCCGGTTCGCAGAAATGAGGACAAGTTCCGTGAGCGCACACGATACTGCCGAACCCACCCGCCGGGATTTTCTCTACATTGCGACCGGAATGGCCGCTGCTGTGGGCGCTGCTGGCGCAGTTTGGCCATTCATCGACCAGATGCAGCCGGACGCGTCGACCTTGGCGATGTCGTCCATCGAGATTGACGTGGCTGGCCTTGAGCCTGGCATGTCGCTGACGGCGAAATGGCGCGGCCGGCCGGTTTTCATCCGCAACCGCACGGAAAAAGAGATCGAAGAGGCCAAGGCCGTCAAGCTTGACGAGCTGAAGGACCCTGAAGCCCGCAACGTCAACGTGACCGGAGACACCGCAGCCACCGACATCAACCGCTCGGCGGGCGAGGGCAAGGAAAACTGGATCGTCATGGTCGGCGTGTGCACACATCTGGGCTGCGTGCCGCTTGGTCAGGCCGGCGATTTTGGCGGCTGGTTCTGCCCTTGTCACGGTTCGCATTATGATACGGCAGGGCGCATTCGCAAAGGTCCTGCACCTGAGAACCTGGCGGTGCCCAAACTCGAATTCGTATCTGATACAATAGTCAAGATCGGCTGAGGCGGGACCCCAAAGATGAGTTCACAACATTCCACCTACGCGCCAAAGTCGGGCATGGCCAAATGGTTTGACGCACGCCTGCCTTTGATGCGGCTCATGCACGATTCCTTCGTGTCGTATCCGGTGCCGCGCAACCTCAACTACGCCTATGCCTTTGGCGGCATTCTTTCGATCATGCTGGTTATACAGATATTGACCGGTGTCGTGCTGGCGATGCACTACGCGTCTTCAACGCAGCTGGCTTTCAACTCTGTTGAAGGCATCATGCGCGATGTCAACGCCGGCTGGCTGCTGCGCTATCTGCATTCCAACGGCGCGTCGTTTTTCTTCATCGCCGTTTATATCCACATTTTCCGTGGCATGTACTATGGTTCCTACAAGGCGCCGCGTGAACTTCTGTGGATACTCGGCTGCATCATCTACCTCCTGATGATGGCGACCGGCTTCATGGGATACGTGCTGCCTTGGGGGCAGATGTCGTTCTGGGGCGCCACGGTTATCACCGGCTTCTTCACCGCGTTTCCGATCGTTGGCGAATGGATACAGCAATTGCTTCTCGGCGGATTTGCCGTCGACAATCCGACCTTGAACCGCTTTTTCTCACTGCACTATCTGCTGCCTTTCATGATCGCAGGCGTCGTCATCCTGCATGTGTGGGCGCTGCACGTGACCGGGCAGACCAATCCGACGGGCATTGAAGTGAAGTCCAAGACTGATACGTTGGCTTTCACACCTTATGCGACGGTGAAAGACGCAGTGGCGCTGATTGTTTTCCTCGGCGTGTATCTCTACTTCGTTTTCTATATTCCGAATTTCCTCGGACATCCCGACAACTACATCGAGGCAAACGCGTTGAAGACGCCCGCCCATATCGTGCCGGAATGGTACTACCTTCCATTCTACGCGATCCTGCGCGCCGTCACCTTCAACATCGGACCGATTGATTCCAAACTCGGCGGTGTGCTGGCGATGTTCGGATCGATCCTGATACTCTTCTTCCTGCCCTGGCTCGATACCTCTCGCGTGCGCTCGGCGGTCTATCGCCCATGGTACCGGCTTTTCTTCTGGCTCTTTGTGATCGACACAATTTTCCTCGGCTGGCTGGGGTCGCGCCCGGCAGAAGGAAGTTATGTGCTGATGGCTCAGTTCGCCACTTTCTTTTATTTCGCGTTCTTCCTTCTGATCCTGCCGATACTTGGCTTGATCGAGACGCCGAAGCGAATGCCGAACTCGATCACTGAATCGGTGCTTGAAAAAATGAAGCACGACAGCAAACCCGAGCTTGCCAAGGCATGATGATGGAAAAGATGATGAAGCACGTTCTTGCGGGATTTGCGGCGTTGGGCATGACGGCTTCGGCCGCATTGGCGCAGGAGGCGCATAACGCCGCCGAGCCGACCCATTTTCCGATGATGAAGCCTGTTGAACAGAACTGGTCATTTGCAGGGCCGTTCGGCCACTATGACAAAGGCCAGCTGCAGCGCGGGTTGAAGGTCTACAAGGAAGTTTGCTCGGCCTGTCATTCGATGAGCCTTGTTGCATTCCGTTCGCTGGAGGATCTTGGTTACTCGGAAGAACAGGTCAAGGCGTTTGCGGCTGAATACGAAGTTCAGGACGGTCCGAACGCTGACGGTGAAATGTACACCCGCAAGGCGTCGCCCTCTGACAAGTTTCCATCACCCTTTGCCAACACCGCGGCCGCTGCTGCCGCCAATAATGGCGCGGAACCGCCCGATTTTTCACTGATCGCCAAAGCGCGCGGTGTTGAACGCGGCTTTCCAAGATTCGTCTTCGATGTTTTTACCCAATATGCGGAAGGCGGTCCGGATTATATCCATGCGCTGCTGACCGGTTATGGTCAGACGCCCCCAACGGGCATGGAAGTCGCCGAAGGCACCCATTTCAATCCGAGTTTCATGTCCGGTAAGTCGCTGGCCATGGCCGCGCCGCTCTCCGACGACCAAGTCACCTATGACGATGGCGCGCCGCAAACTGTCGACCAGTATGCCAAAGACATCTCGGCTTTCCTGATGTGGGCCGCAGAGCCTCACCTTGAAGCACGCAAACAGACCGGATTTAAGGTCATGGTGTTTCTGTTTATCCTGGGCGGTCTTGTCTATGTGACGAAACGCCGGGTCTGGGCGGAAGTAGCTCACTAAATTAGCGCGCGACGATGCAGAGGGGCGCTCTGGCGCCCTTTCTCGTCAGCAAATCATGTCGGCGAACTGGCGCTCGCAGGAGAGCCTGTCCAAGCCGCCCAATCGGCCCAGCTTTCTGACAATCAGCTCATTTGGTATCGTTGTCAGCCGCCATCTGACCAGACAGGCAAGACGCAGCCCGGCACTTTCCAAGTCCTGCAAGTGTACATCGCTCGGCCACGATGATTGGGTCGTCGACGTGATCATAGCGACGAGCGTAGATTGATTGCCCTCATTGAATGAAACGCTGGACAGAACTACAACCGGCCTGCGCTTGAGAACCGGAATCTCAGTAAACGGAAACGGAACAACGGCGACTTCATATCTGTCACAAATCACGAAAGGCATCCTCGTCTTCGGGGCTTGCCCATTCGGAGAAAAGACTGGACGTGGCGG
>JANNRN010000361.1:0-1945 GCA_031401375.1 Phyllobacteriaceae bacterium
CTGCGGCTGTCAACGCTCATCCGCCTGCGCTGGCTGGCAGTGGCCGGCCAGACCGCAGCAGTGCTGTTCGTCGCTTTCTGGCTGATGTTTCCTTTTGCAGTAAGCGTTTGCTTTGCCTTGATTGCGGCAGCCGCTGTGCTCAATCTTTATCTGGCATGGCGCTATCCCCCGACACTTTTGCTGACACCATTGGCAGCCTTTGCCATCCTGGCTTTTGACGTTCTGCAGCTGGCGGGTCTCCTTTACATGACCGGCGGGCTCACCAATCCTTTCGCATTTCTGATGATCGTGCCTGCCGTCATTTCAGCGACATCCATGCCGATGCGGTTGACTGCGCTGCTTGCTGCAATCGTCATTGTTTGCGTCACCTTGCTTGCCTTCTACCATTTGCCATTGCCCTGGTATGCAGGGTCCCAGCTTTCGACGCCCTTTGTTCTGGTCAGCGGCATTCTTGCCTCCGTCATTGCGAGCCTCGTGTTCACCTCGATCTACGTTTGGCGGGTGGCAGAGGAAGCGCGCCTGCTTGCCGGCGCCTTGACCGCCACTGAACTTGTTCTTCAGCGCGAGCAGCACATTTCAGCGCTCGATGGCCTTGCCGCGGCTGCCGCGCATGAACTCGGTACTCCACTTGCCACCATTGCCCTTGTTGCCAAGGAACTCGACCACGCCATTGAAAGCACCAGCGAGCACAAGGAAGACATCGAACTGATCCGCTCGCAGACCGCGCGATGCCGTGAAATCCTGCAAAGGCTTTCCAATCGCTCAATCGAGAGCGAACAGCACCTCACCCGGGTTGCGCTCACCTCGCTGGTGGAGGAAGTGATTGACCCGCACCGCAATTTCGGCATTTCGATCGAGGCTCTTGCGGGTGAACGCCGCGGCCCGGAACCCGTACTTGCGCGCAATCCCGGCCTTTCTTATGGCCTTGGAAACCTTGTCGAGAATGCGGTTGATTTTGCCAGAGGCAGCGTCATTGTGGAGAGTGGCTGGACAGACGCGGAAATTGTTCTGCGGGTTGTTGATGACGGTCCGGGCTTTCCCTCCGACATACTTGACCGCATTGGCGAACCCTACGCGCAAAGCCGAGTCCGGAACGAACGCAATGGCGGCGGCGGGCTCGGTCTTGGTCTTTTCATTACCAAGACTTTGCTTGAGCGCGCGGGTGCGAGCATGACATTCAGCAACTCACCGGCTTTCAACAATGGTGCGGAAGTGTTTATCCGCTGGCCGCGCAAATCCCTGGATGTTGGAAATGCCTGATTTGCACTACAGTTATCCCGGCGATCAGGGGAGCA
Source organism: Phyllobacteriaceae bacterium (assembly GCA_031401375.1). Lineage (GTDB taxonomy): Bacteria > Pseudomonadota > Alphaproteobacteria > Rhizobiales > Rhizobiaceae > JANOYJ01. Next base: position 1,296 of record JANNRN010000361.1, read on the forward strand.
TTACGGAAAAATCAATGACAGAAGCCAATTCGCTGGACTTGCAAAAGATCGGTGCCGACAGAAGCCTGCTTCTCGTGGATGATGACAAGCCGTTCCTGACCAGGCTGGCCCGCGCCATGGAAAACCGTGGTTTTGAGGTGCGCACCGCCGAGAGCGTTGATGGAGGCGTTGCCGCCGTTCGTGCCTGGTCGCCGGCCTTTGCCGTCGTTGATTTGCGGCTTGGCGATGGCAATGGTCTGGCAATCATCGAAGCAATCCGGGAGCGGCGTCCTGACGCGCGCATCATCGTCTTGACCGGATATGGCAACATCGCGACAGCCGTTACAGCGGTGAAACTCGGCGCTGTCGACTATCTTGCCAAGCCCGCCGACGCCGACGAAGTGTTCTATGCGCTGACGAGAGCGGCGGATGGAAAGGCTGAATTACCTGAGAACCCGATGTCCGCTGACCGCGTGCGATGGGAACACATTCAGCGCATTTACGAAATCTGCGAGCGAAATGTCTCGGAAACCGCCCGCAGGCTGAACATGCACCGGCGCACTTTGCAGCGCATTCTTGCCAAGCGGGCGCCAAAATAGTCATTCCTGCGCTTCCGGAACATCCGGAATGCTGACGCCGGCAAGTTCGGCCAAAGTCAGGCGGTGCGCACC
>JANNRN010000362.1:0-10718 GCA_031401375.1 Phyllobacteriaceae bacterium
TTCGCCCGTGACTTCCGGCGTCAGCGCGCCGGCAATGGCCGCCTGTTCGACAACGGCGCGGTTATAGCGCGAATGCAGGCCGTTGATGAGGGAGCGGAGCGTCAGCGATTCATTCAGGAGCGCCCGCAGGTCGCGGCCGGCGCGCTGTTCGCCGGTGGAGAGCGACAGCGTCGCCTCCTCAATGCCGGTTTCGATCAGATAATCCTCCAGCGCCGCCTCGTTCTTCACGTATTGGAACGACTTGCCGCGCGAGACTTTGTAAAGCGGCGGCTGGGCGATGTAGAGATAGCCGCGCTCGATGACTTCCGGCATCTGGCGGAAGAAAAACGTAAGCAGCAGCGTGCGGATATGGGCGCCGTCAACGTCCGCGTCGGTCATGATGATGATCTTGTGATAGCGCATTTTCTCGATGTTGAACTCATCCTTGCCGATGCCCGCGCCCAGCGCCATGATCAGCGTGCCGATCTGCTCGGAGCCGAGCATGCGGTCAAATCTTGCGCGCTCCACATTGAGGATTTTGCCGCGCAGAGGCAGGATCGCCTGGTTCTGCCGCGAACGGCCGCCCTTGGCCGAACCGCCGGCGGAATCTCCTTCCACAATGAAGATTTCGGATTTGGCGGGATCGCGCTCCTGACAGTCGGCGAGTTTGCCGGGCAGCGATGAAATATCGAGGACGCCCTTGCGGCGCGTGAGATCACGCGCCTTGCGCGCGGCTTCGCGGGCGGCAGCGGCTTCGATCACCTTGCCGACCAGAACCTTGGCTTCAGCGGGATGTTCTTCAAGCCAGGTGCCGAGCGCGTCATTGACTAGGCTTTCAACCACGGGCCGCACTTCAGAGGAGACCAGCTTGTCCTTGGTCTGCGAGGAGAATTTCGGGTCCGGCACTTTCACCGAGAGAACACAGGTCAGCCCTTCGCGGCAGTCATCGCCGGTGAGCGTCACCTTTTCCTTCTTTGTCGCGCCGGATTTATCGGCATAGCCGGTCATCTGGCGTGTCAGGCCGCCGCGAAACCCGGCAAGATGGGTGCCGCCGTCGCGCTGAGGGATGTTATTGGTGAAACAGAGCACGTTTTCGTGGTAGCTGTCGTTCCACCACATCGCGACTTCGACGGTGATGCCGTCGCGTTCGCTTTTCAGCGCAATCGGCGCGGCAACCAGCGGCTTTTTCGAGCGGTCGAGATAGCGGACGAAAGCTTCCAGCCCGCCTTCATACATCAGCTCTGTGCGAACTTCGTCGGCGTGGCGCTTGTCGGTCAGGACAATGCGCACGCCCGAATTGAGGAACGCCAGTTCGCGCAGGCGATGCTCCAGCGTTGAATAATCAAACTCAACCTTGGTGAAAGTGTCAGTGGAAGGCAGAAAGGTGACTTCCGTGCCGGTATAGTCGCCCGCCTCACCGCTGATCTTCAGCGGCGCGTCCGCCACACCATGGGTAAAACTCATCTCGTGCCAGCTGCCGCGCCGGGCGATTTTAAGCTGCAGCTTGACCGAAAGCGCGTTGACGACGGAAACACCGACGCCATGCAGGCCGCCGGAAACCTTGTAGGAATTCTGGTCAAACTTGCCGCCGGCATGAAGCTGCGTCATGATGACTTCCGCCGCCGAGACACCCTCTTCATGCATGTCGGTCGGAATGCCGCGGCCATTGTCGGTGACCGTGCAGGAGCCGTCGGCATTGAGCGTGACGGTGACCAGATCAGCATGGCCGGCCAGCGCCTCGTCGATGGCGTTGTCGACAACTTCATAGACCATGTGATGCAGGCCGGAGCCGTCATCGGTATCGCCGATATACATGCCGGGGCGTTTGCGAACGGCATCAAGACCCTTGAGGACCTTGATGGAATCAGCGCCGTAATCTTCCGGATCATAGATGTCGTCTTGTGGAGTGTCGGTCATGCGAAACGCTGAGTTTCCCTGTTGATTCTGCAAGCGAAAACGTCGCCCGAATCATGTGGATTGAAGGTCTGATCTTCTAGCGTGAAACGCGGCGTTTGACCAATTTTGGCAAGGAAAGCCGCCGTTTGCTCGACGTTTGACCAGCGAGTGCCTACATTAGAGCGACGGGCGTTCCGAAGCAATCGGAACTGTCGCTCTAAGTCTTTGTTTTGTCGCATCGTTTTTGCGAAAAACCGCATACACTTTTTCGCACGATGCTCCGGGGAAAAATACGGGCAAGATGATGGATACCAAGCCAGTTCCCTTCGTTCCGCCAGCACCGGCACGGCGCAAAAAGCCGATCGGCACGCTTGACCTCATCATGACCGCTTATCGCAATCCGCTGGAAATCTGGGGTGAATTTTCTTACTCGGAGCCGCATATGACGGTTCGGGCGTTTGGCGTCGATACGCTGATTGCCAATGACCCGGGACTTGTGCGCCACATCATGGTGGACAATGTCAAAAATTACGTGATGGCGCCAATCCGCCAGCGGATTTTGCGGCCGATCCTGCGTGACGGCCTGCTGACGGCGGAAGGCGACATCTGGAAGCGGTCGCGCAAGGCGATGGCGCCAGTGTTTACGCCAAAGCATATTTTCGGATTTGCCGAGACCATGCGCCAGGCAACGCTCGATTTCGCTCAGCGCTACGATAACGCAAGCGATGCGCCGGTGGACATGGCGCACGAGATGACGCTGCTGACTTACGACATTCTTGCGCGGACGCTGTTTTCCGGCGAGATCGCGGGTGATCCGGGCAATTTTGCCTATCAGGTTGAACTCCTGTTTGAAACCATGGGCCGGGTCGATCCGCTTGATCTGATGGGCGCTCCAGCGTTTCTGCCGCGGCTGACCCGCATTCGCGGCCGCAAGGCGCTGGCGTTTTTCCGCAGGATTGTTGCTGAAACGGTGGAAATGCGCAAAGCAAAGTTGGCTAATGACCCGCATTCAGCACCGAACGATTTCTTGAGCCTGCTTCTCAATGTGGAAGGCGCCGAGGGCCTGTCTCGTGCCGAGATTGAGGACAATATCATCACCTTTATTGGCGCAGGGCATGAAACGACGGCACGGGCGCTCGGCTGGACATTGTATTTGCTCAGTCAGGCGCCGCAGGAGCGCGAAAAAGTGGAGGCCGAAATCGATGCCAGCTGGGGCCGCATCGGCGAACCGCACACTTGGCTCGACCAACTGCCCGTGACCCGGGCTGCCTTCGATGAAGCAATGCGGCTCTATCCGCCAGCACCGGCGCTGCACCGGATGGCCATTGCCGATGATCAATATGGTGACCTGAAAATCAAGAAAGGCACCGTGTGCGTCATGCTGCCCTGGCTTATTCATCGGCACAAACTGCTGTGGGAAAACCCGGACGCCTTTATGCCCGCGCGGTTTCTGCCCGGGAACCGGGAAAAGCTCGACCGCTACCAGTACATCCCTTTCGGCCTCGGCCCGCGCATCTGCATTGGCGCAAGTTTTGCCATGCAAGAGGGCGTCATCGCTCTGGCATGCCTGATGAAGGCCCACCGCTTTGACTTGGTGGAAGGCTTCCAGCCCTGGCCGGTGCAGAAGCTGACGACGCAGCCGCAGGGCGGATTGCCGATGATCGTGTCACGGCGATAACTTTCCCTCTCCCCGCATCTTGCGGGGAGAGGGTAGGGTGAGGGGCAGCGCCGACGGTCGCGAATGAACTTTCTCTGCGCTGAGCGAAGTTGCGCCTGAACCCTTGGCGCTGCCCCTCATCCGACCCTATGCGCCACCTTCTCCCCGCAAGCGGCGGGGAGAAGGGGACTTCCGCGCATTGTCATGAAACTGTAACGCAGGGCGCATAGTCCGGGCCCGCGAGATAAGGAGAACCGCCATGTCAGGACCCGTCTACAACGTCCTGTTTCTGTGTACCGGCAATTCGGCGCGCTCCATTCTTGCGGAAGCCATTCTGAACGAGATCGGCGCGCCGCATTTTCGGGCATGGTCGGCGGGTTCGCAGCCCAAGGGCGAGGTTCATCCCTACTCGCTCGACCTCTTGCGCCATCTTGGGCACCCGGTGGACCAACTCCGCTCGAAAAGCTGGGATGAATTTGCCGCGCCCGGCGCGCCCGAGTTCGATTTCATCTTCACGGTTTGCGATAATGCCGCAGGCGAGGCCTGTCCCGTGTGGCTCGGCCATCCGGCGAGCGCGCATTGGGGCATTCCCGATCCAGCCGGAGCCGAGGGAACCGAGGCGGAAAAACGCCTCGCCTTTGATGAAGCCTATCGCCAGATGAAAAACCGGATCGCTGCTTTCATCGCTCTGCCGATTGCCAGCATCGACAAGATCAGCCTGCATCACCATCTGAGCGAAATCGGCGAAATGAAGGACTAGGATTTGTCCAGCCTTTGGCGGAAGCTCGCAGCCGAAGCGCTCGGCACGATGCTCTTGGTGGCGGCCGTCATCGGCTCCGGCATCATGGCGGACAATCTCACCGGCGATGCAGCCTTGGCATTGCTGTGCAATGCCATCGCAACCGCTGCCGCACTCATTGTGCTGATTTCGGTTTTCGGTCCCATATCGGGTGCGCATTTCAATCCGGCCGTGAGCCTTGTCATAACGTGCCTGCGGGAAATGCCCGCTGGAATATGCGTTGCTTATTGCATGGCGCAAGTGCTGGGCGGCTTGTCGGGCACACTCCTGACGCACGCCATGTTCGACCTGCCGCTGATGCAGATATCAGATCATGCCAGAACCGGAGCCGGTCAGTGGCTGGCGGAGTTTGTCGCGGCATTTGGACTGCTTGTCACAATCCTGTTTGTCCGCAAGACCAGTGCGGACAAGACCCCAACACTGGTTGGCCTCTACATTGCCTCGGCCTATTGGTTCACGGCTTCAACAAGCTTCGCCAATCCGGCGGTGACAATTGCACGCGCCTTTACCGATACTTTTGCAGGCATTCGTCCCGCAGACGTCCCGGCATTCATTCTGGCGCAGATTGCCGGCGCCTTGACGGCTATGGCGGTATCGATCTGGATGCAAAAAGCAAACCAAGCCGGTTCTTGATTCCTTCGGGCGGGTTCTCACTACGCGTTCACGATCATTTGTGGCGTCTGGCGTTGACCGCCATTCAATCGCATGGTCAAGGAACACCACTTTTCCGAGCCATGGGATCAAATCGTGAAGCGACTTCTTTCGGCACTTCTTGTTGCAATCAGCCTAACGCCACCGGCCTTTGCCGGCGATCCGGACCCTTCCAACTGGCCGTCAGTGCTTGAAGAGGCCAAAGGCCAGACAGTCTACTGGAACGCCTGGGGCGGGGCGGAGAACATCAACGCCTATATTGCATGGGCTGGCGCGGAAATCGAAAAATGCTGCGGCGTGAAGCTCATTCACGTAAAGCTCGACGATACGGCAAATGCTGTTGCCAAGGTCGTGGCGGAGAAGGCGGTGGGCAAGAGCGAGGCTGGCTCGGTGGATCTCATCTGGATCAATGGCGAAAATTTTGCCTCGATGAAGAGACAGGGTCTGCTTATGGCTGCGGGCTGGGCAGAAAAACTGCCAAACCGGAAGCATGTGGACGTTAAAGGCAAGCCGACCGTTCGCACCGATTTCACAATCCCAGTTGAGGGACTGGAATCGCCCTGGGGCATGGCCAAGCTGGTGTTTTTCCATGACAGCGCGCGCACCAAGGCAGAAGACCTGCCCAAGTCGGCGCGTGAACTGGTCGACTGGGCGGAGAAAAATCCCGGCAGGTTTTCCTATCCACAGCCGCCGGATTTCATCGGCTCGTCATTCCTGAAACAGGTCTTGAGCGAAACCATCGCTGACCCGGCAAAATTGCTGAAGCCTGTCAACGAGGCGATGTTTGTTGCCGACACCAACCCGATGTTTGAGCTTCTTGACCGGCTGCAGCCCAATCTGTGGCGGCAAGGCAAGACCTATCCGAACAACTATCCCGATATGAAGCGCCTGATGAATGACGGAGAGCTGGACATCGCGTTTTCATTCAATCCAGCCGATGCCACGGCTGGCATAGAGGCTGGAGAATTGCCCGATACCGTGCGTTCATTCACATTCCCCGGCGGCACCCTCGGCAATACGCATTTTGTCGCCATTCCCTACAATGCAACGGCCAAGGCAGGCGCCATGGTGCTCGCCAACTTCCTGATTTCCCCGCAAGCGCAAGCCCGAAAACAGGATCCGAAAGTCTGGGGGGATCCAACAGTGCTCGACATCAACGCGCTGCCTGAGGCTGACAAAGCGGCCTTCGCCGCGCTTGATCTGGGTATCGCGACCTTAAGGCCGGAACAACTCGGCAAGGCCCTGGACGAACCGCATCCCGGTTGGATGGAGCGGGTGGAGACGGAGTGGAAGCGGCGCTACGGCGCGGCAAACTGACGCCAATGCGGCAAGGGGACCGGGCATTATCGATTGCCATTGCGGTGTCTCCCGCTCTGGTCATCCTTATTCTCGCCGGTCCGGTTATTGCAGGGCTTGCCGGAACACTTTTGCCCGCGTTTGGTTTCTTTCCCGTGTTGGGCGGCGACAGCTTCAATCTTGACGGCTACACAATGCTGTTTGCTGAACCTGGAATCTGGATGTCCGTCTGGCTGTCGCTGTTCACGGGTCTTGCGGCAACGGCGATTTCGCTCGGGGTCGTCATTCTGGCAATCGCCGCCGGCACCGGGACAAGAGCGTTTGCATGGCTCACACGCATGATCTCGCCGCTGCTCGCTGTGCCGCATGCGGCAGCGGCCTTCGGGTTTCTCTTTCTGTTTTCGCCGTCGGGGTTTCTGTCGCGCCTCATGTCCCCTGAGCTCACCGGATGGACACAACCACCTGACATTCTCATTCCAAACGACCCGATGGGCTTCTCGCTAATCCTGGGCCTGGCGCTGAAGGAGATCCCTTTTCTTTTGCTGATGGCGCTTGCCGCGGCAAGTCAGATCAAGATTGCGCAAAGCCGTCAGTTGATCGCGTCTTTCGGTTATGGCCGTATTGCCGGATTTCTGATTGGCATTTGGCCGCCGCTTTACCGGCGCATGCGGTTGCCGGTGTTTGCGGTGCTCGCCTTTTCCACCACGGTCGTTGATGTTGCGGCAATCCTCGGGCCGACCAATCCGGCGCCGCTTGTCATTCGGCTTGTCGGCTGGATGAATGATCCTGACCTTTCCATGCGTTTCATTGCATCCTCCGGCGCCGTGGTTCTGGTGCTGCTGACACTGACGGCGATACTGCTTTGGATGGGTCTGGAACGGGCCGGTTCGGTTTTGATGCGCAGGCAAAGCGGGCGCGGCCAGCGTTTCGCGCGTGATGCCAGCGCGCAGAAACTTTCCCTGATTGTCGCGGCGTTAACGTGCGTAATTGTGTTGACCGGTCTCTTGCTGCTCGGCCTGTGGTCAATCGCCGGCCTCTGGCAATTTCCGCATGCCATACCTTCGCAGCTCACCATGCGGTCATGGATGAGCGCGCTGCCGCAAATGGGCGGACCGCTATGGACCACAATTGCCGTTGCCTGCCTTTCAACCGGCATCTCGCTGGCATTGGTCGTGCTCGTTTTGCAGCGGGCAAGCGAAACCAAACGAGAAGCGCGTGCCGGCCAATGGCTTATCTACATGCCCCTGATCGTGCCCCAGGCTTCCTTTTTGTTCGGATTGCAATTGCTGGTGCTCGGCTCGCCCTTCGCGGTTTCGGTGCCAATGCTGGTTCTGGTACACATGGTTTTTGTTCTGCCCTACGTGATGCTGTCGCTGGGCGATCCGTGGCGCGGGTTCGATCAGCGTTATGAACAGATCGCATTCGGCCTTGGCCAATCCCGCTGGAACGTGTTCTGGAAAATACGTCTTGCCATGATGGTGCGGCCGGTCCTCACGGCTTTCGCCGTCGGCTTTGCCGTGTCCGCCGGGCTCTATCTGCCAACCGTGCTGATTGGCGCGGGGCGATTGCCCACCATCACCACAGAAGCAGTGGCGCTTGCGTCCGGCGGAAACCGCCGCGCCATCGGCGTCTATGCGTTCATGCAAACACTGCTCCCTTTCGTCGCATTCAGCCTTGCCATGCTTGTCCCAACGTTGCTTTTCGTCAACCGGCGCGCGATGAGACATTAGGTCCGGGAACAGATTTGCATGCGTGAGGGCTTGAGCTTGGAGAACATTGTCATTGCGCTTGGCGGCAAACAGCTGCTGGCGATCAATGCGCATGTGGGCAAGGGCGACGTCCTGACCGTGATGGGGCCGTCGGGCGCGGGCAAGTCGACTTTGCTCGCCTATATTGGCGGTTTTCTCGATCCGGCATTTGAGGCGTCCGGCAAGGTGCTGGTCGATGGCGTTGATGTGACCGGATTGCCGGCCGGCGAGCGGCATGCCGGCATTTTATTCCAGGATCCGCTCTTGTTTCCGCACATGTCGGTCGGCGGCAATTTGGCGTTTGCGTTGCCAGCCGCTTACAAAGGCTGGGCGGCACGGCGCAGGCGCTGCGAGATGGCGCTCGGCAACATCGGTCTTGACGGGTATTTCGACCGCGATCCCGATACGCTATCGGGCGGTCAGCGCGCCAGAGTGGCGCTGGCCAGAGTTCTCTTGTCAGACCCGCGGACATTGCTGCTGGACGAACCGTTTTCAAAACTTGACGCGGAACTCAGGGCACAAATGCGCCAACTCGTCTTTACAAAGGCGCGTGACAGGGGGCTGCCCGTCCTTATGGTCACGCATGATCCGTCCGACGCCGAGGCGGCAGGCGGTCAAGTCCTGCGGATTGGCTGATGGCCATCTGCTTGCCCGTATTGCCAGTTTCTGACCGGCTTGCCGATCTGCAGAGGGCTCTGGCGGACAAGGGAACCGCCGTGCTGGTGGCGCCGCCCGGCGCTGGCAAAACCACGATTGTCCCATTGGCGCTTCTTAACGCGGAATGGCGCGGCGACAACATGATCGTGTTGCTTGAACCGCGCCGTCTTGCGGCACGGGCGGCAGCCAGGCGCATGGCCGAACTTCTTGGTGAAGAAGTTGGCCAGACAATCGGGTACCGCATGCGGCTCGACGCCAGAGTATCGTCAAAAACCCGCGTGCTCGTCGTGACTGAAGGCGTATTCTCCCGCATGGCGCTGGACGATCCGGAGCTCAGCGGAATTGCTGCGGTCATCTTCGACGAGTTCCATGAGCGCAGCCTTGATGCGGACTTTGGTCTGGCCCTGGCAATCGATATCAAGTCAGGTTTGCGCCCCGATCTGAAGCTGCTTGTCATGTCCGCCACCCTTGATGGCGCGCGGGTGTCGAAGCTGCTTGACGCTGCGCCGGTCATCGAAAGCGCGGGGCGAAGTTTCCCGGTGGAGATCCGCCATGCGGAACGCCGGCCGGACGAGCGGATCGAAGATGCCATCGCGCGCACAATCCGCGGCGCGCTGGAAACGGAGAAAGGCGATATCCTGGTGTTTTTGCCGGGAACGCGTGAAATCAACCAGGTTGCGCGGCTTCTGGAGGGCCGCGTTGCGGGCAATGTCCTGATCACGCCGCTGTATGGCGCGTTGCCAGCACGTGAACAGGATGCGGCGATCAGGCCTTCAACGCCCGGCACGCGCAAGGTGGTTTTGGCAACTTCGGTTGCGGAAACGTCGATCACCATCGACGGCGTGACAATCGTCATTGACAGCGGTTTGATGCGATTGCCGAAATTTGATCCGGGGTCGGGCATGACAAGGCTAGAAACAATGCGGGTTTCCAAGGCTTCAATGGATCAGAGAGCGGGCCGTTCCGGCCGCACGGCGCCAGGCATCTGCGTCCGGATGTGGCGCAAGGAGCAAACAGCCGCCTTGCCGGATTTTACGCCGCCGCAGATCCTTGAGGCCGACCTGAGCGGGCTCCTCCTTGATGCCGCTGCTTTTGGCGTGACCAATATCAGCCATTTCAGGTTTCTTGACCCACCCCCCATGCCGGCGTTGAACGAAGCGCGCCAATTGCTGCTTCGCTTGGGCGCCATCGATGAACAAGGACGCCTGACGAAAGCCGGCGAAGCGATGCGCCAACTCGCATTGCCCGTCCGATTGTCGCACATGGTGGTGAAGGCGGCGGGCCTTGGACACGCCCAAACCGCGGCCGAAATCGCAGTGCTGCTGACCGAGCGCGGCCTCGGCGGCAACGATGTGGATATCAATGTACGCTTGGGCAATTTTCGACGCGATCGCACGCCGAATGCCAACGCTGCCCGCGGTCTCGCGCGCCAAATCGCCGCCTCTCTCGACGCAATGGCGGGGACACCGGCGCTGGCGTGCGCAGGAGAATTGCTCTTGCACGCCTATCCGGACCGTGTGGCGAGGGCGCGTGGCAGGCCCGGCCAGTTTCTGCTCGCAAGCGGGCGCGGCGCCGAACTTGATGAAGCGCATCCACTGGCGGCGCGGCCCTGGCTGGTGGTCGCCGACATGCAGGGCAGCGCCGAGCGCATGCGCATTCTTTCAGCCGCCGAGATTGCAGAGACGGCAATCATGGAAACGCTGCCAGGTGAAATCGAAACAATTGAGGAAACAACATTCGATCCCGCCCGCCGCAACCTGCGCCGCCGCAAGCTGGTGCGTATCGGTGCGATCACGATCTTAGAACAATCACTGCCGCCACCCGCCGGTGAACACGCGGATGACGCCATGATCGCGGCGGTGCGGCGCTCCGGACTGGATATTCTCGCGCTGCCGAAAGAAGCGCTGCTTCTCAGGCAGCGCCTCGCCTGGCTGCACGTCAGGGTCGGCGAACCATGGCCTGATGTTTCTGATGCTGCCTTGGCCTTGCGGATGGATGAATGGTTGCGTCCGTTTCTCAACGGCGTCAGCGATCT
>JANNRN010000363.1:0-4361 GCA_031401375.1 Phyllobacteriaceae bacterium
CCGCGCCGCCGGGTTGGGCAGAGCCGGGCATGTCGCCGACAAGGACCGCTATGAGCGGATGAACGCGTTTTGCGACGTGCTTGTCGTCGGCGCGGGCGCAAGCGGCATAGCTGAGGCACAGAAGGCCGCAAAAGCTGGAAACGATGTCATTCTGGCCGAAACGCGGCCCATCGCGATGCTGCCGGATCTGCATCCCTCGATCCGCTTTCTGCCGCGCACGAACGTTTGGGGTTACTATGATGGCAACGTCATGTCCGCGTGTGAACGCGTTGCCGATCACAAAGGTGACCACCGCAAGGGCGAACCCCGCCAGCGCCATTGGGTGATCCGCGCCGGGCGCGTGGTTCTGGCCACCGGCGCCATCGAGCGGCCGATTGTCTTTCCGGGCAATGATGTGCCGGGCGTCATGCTGGCCGGCTCCGTTGGCGAATACTGCAAGGATTACGGCCTCGCCATAGTCGGCGATCTGGTCCTCTTCACCAACAACGACTCCGCCTATTCAGTGGCGCTCGACTTGAAGAACATCGGCGTCAACACCACCGCGATTATCGATGTTCGCGACAATATCGACGACAGTGCCCGCAGGATCGCAAGGGATGCCGGCGTCGAAGTGTTCACCGGCCAGGCGATCACCAGCACGAGAGGCAGCAAGAAGCTCGAAGCGGTCCTCGTGCGCGGCTTCAATGCGGCAACGGGAGAAATCAGCGGTGAGGCGCGCGCCATCAGGTGTTCCGTGCTCGGTGTTTCCGGCGGTTGGTCACCCAATATCCAGTTGGCGAGCCAAGCGGGTGAAACGCCCGTTTGGAGCAGGGACCTGCAAGCATTTTTGCCTCCCCCGCCCATTGCAGGTTTTTCCTTCGCGAGCGTTGGCGTTGCCAATGGTGAAGGTCTGGCGCCTCCAGCGCCTGTTCTGGAAATTGCCGCAAGCGATTCAAAACAAAAGGCCTTTGTTGATTTCCAGACTGACGTGACCGCCGACGATCTGCGCCTCGCGGTGCGCGAAGGTTACTCGGCTTCTGAGCATGCCAAACGCTACACAACGCTTGGCATGGCCACCGATCAGGGCCGCACCTCTAATGTGCCCGGCCTCGCGGTGCTTGCCAAGGCGCAGAATATCTCAATTCCGCAGGCCGGGTTGACGCGTTTCCGCCCGCCGGCGTCCGGTGTTTCATTCGGAGCCATCGCCGCCGAACGGTTTGGCGACCTTCGCCCCTATCGCCTTACACCGATGCATGACTGGCATCTGAAAAACGGCGCCGCGCTCTATGCAGCCGGGCTTTGGGAACGCCCGATGATCTATGGCAAGCCGGGCGAGACCATCGAACAGGCCTATGTGCGTGAAGCAAAGGCCGTGCGCGACAGTGTCGGCATTGTCGATGTATCCACACTGGGCAAAATCGACATTCAGGGCCCGGATGCGGCCGAGTTCCTTGACCGCGTTTACACCAACATGTTTTCAAACCTGCCGGTCAACAAGGCGCGCTACGGATTGATGCTGCGCGAGGACGGGTTCGTCATGGATGACGGCACGACCTGGCGGCTCGGCGAAACGAAATTCCTGATGACGACCACCACGGCCAATGCCGGCAAGGTCATGCAGCATCTTGAATATGTCCTCGATTGCGTCTGGCCGGACCTGAAGGTGCATGTCACATCAGTGACCGATCAATGGGCGGGCGCAGCCATTGGCGGACCGAATGCCCGCAAGGTTCTGGAGGCCTGCGTCACGGGAACGGACGTTAACACTGAAACGCTGCCGTTCATGGGCATCGTCCGCGGTTCGATTGCCGGGCTGCCGGTGATGATCTGCCGCCTGTCATTCTCCGGCGAGCTCGCATACGAAGTCTATTGCGGCGCGGGCCATGGACAGAAAGTCTGGTACGAGTTGATGGAAGCCGGCCAGCCCTATGACATTGCGCCGTACGGACTCGAAGCGCTCGGTACACTGCGCATCGAAAAGGGTCATGTGACCGGCGCGGAAATCGACGGGCGCACCACCGCGCACGACCTTCACCTTGAATGGATGCTGTCCAAGAAAAAGCCCTATATCGGCTCGGCAATGCTTGGCCGCGAAGGCCTCACGCGCGAGGATCGGCTGTCATTGGTCGGGCTCATTTCGCGCAATGGCCAGGGCATTTCCGGCGGCAGTCATGTTGTTGTGAGCAGCGATGGGAAGTCGCCCGGACCAAGCCTTGGCCATGTGACCGCCGCCTGCTATTCCCCGGCGCTCGGCAAGCATATTGCGCTGGCGCTTGTGAGCAATGGCAAGTCGAAAATCGGCTCAAAGGCTTTCGCCGCCGATCCTCTGCGCGCACGCCATGTCGCGGTCGAAATCGTCTCGCACCACATGTTCGACCCCGAAGGGAAACGCATGCATGTCTGACCGAGCCTCTGCCCTTGGTGAAGCCCGCAAATCCGGTGCATTCGGCGATGTGTCGAATGGCGCCGGCGTCACGCTTGACGAGATATTTTTTGATTTTGTGGCTGAGGTCGCCGCGTTTCCCACGACTTTTCCGGCGGTGGAGAAGCTGATTGGCTCGGCAACCGTCAAGGTCAAAACCAGTTTCGCGTTCAAGATCGCGACAAACCGCTGGCTTGTTGCCGGAACACCCGATTTTCGCAGGGCTTTGGAGCCAAAGCTCGCAAGTCAAGACGGCACGCTGATCGACCTCACCCATGGCCGCACCGCGTTCATGGTCACCGGTCCGAAATCGGAATGGGTTTTGTCAAAGCTGTTTGCCGTGGATTTCCGGCTCGCCGCCTTTCCCGATAAAACCGGCCTTGCCACCATGCACCACGACACTTTTGCGCAAATCTACCGGCCAGGTGCAGAGACGTTCGACATCTTCGTCTTCAGATCGTTCGCGCGGTCATTCTGGGGAATGATGTGCCATGCGGCGGAGGAAGTCGGGTACGAGGTGGCGTGACCGCTCTACTCGCCTTCCGGCCACCGATCTTTTTTGAAGTCACCAGCCGCATGGATAACCCGCACAACCGTTAGCTTTTCTTTGTCGGGCAACGCATAAACAATGATAAGTGATGTCTTTGGGACAAACTTCTCAAATGTTTCGTCCATTCGGCCCTTCCTGCCAGTCGCGGCCTCCGCAAGATGCATGACAGCCTCGGTAACGCGTTCTCTCACGCGGGCAGCGTTAAACTCGTTGTCTGCCGCGATGAATGCCAACTGTTTGGCAAGATTTTCAGTAGCTCGTATCGACCAATCCACTTTTCTCATGCGGATTTTCTGGCCGCCTGCGCGATGGCAGCATCCAGTCGCCTCACGGCTTCTTCATGAGGAATGGTCCTGGCTGCCTTCATGTCCTCAAGACCTTCTTGTATGGCGGCGAGCTCGTCCTCTTCGCTCTCGACATAGCGCTCAATAGCCTCGTTCGACAGAAACGATTTCGACCTGCGCGTTGCCTTGGCGACCGCCTCAAGCCGCTCGCGAAGCTCTTTGGAGACGCGGACGGTAATGGTCGTATCGGTCTTGGCGCACCTCATCTTGCTGACTTGTGCACAAGTTAGCAAGAATTCACAACATGCGCAAACCAAAGGTCAGGCCGCTTTGTTTTTCTCTTCGCTGAGCAACGCCTGCCCCGCCTCCAGCGCCAGCGGCGACAACCCTGTCCCGCCTTTGGTGATGAGGGCGTCAAAAGCCCGGCGCATGCGGGGCTCCCAGAAATCCTTGATATGCTGTTTTGTGCCGGCCAGCGCCTCATCATGCGGATACGGCGCGTGGAAGCCGGCGATCTGGTTGGCCATGCGGATGAGGTCGTGGTCGCTGTCGCTCATGTGGTTCTGTCTCCGAAATCATCAAACATCATCAATCCGTCGCGCGTTCTGGCGGCAACGCCCATGCCGGCTTCCTGCGCCAATCGCAACGCCAGGGCGCTTGGCGCGGAAACACTGGCGATGAACGGCGCGCGCATCGCCGCTGCCTTTTGGACAAGTTCGACGCTGCAACGGCTCGACATGAGAATGAAGCCGCCCGCTGCATTACGCCCCTGCCGCGCCAAAGCGCCAGCCAATTTGTCCAGCGCATTATGGCGGCCTATGTCTTCGCGCACCAATTCGACCGTGCCTGACAGATCGCAGAAGGCTGCCGCGTGCGTCGAATGGTTTTCAAGGTTCATCGGCTGCAATAACGGCATTTGCGCGAAAGCCTTGAGGACGGCGTCCGCCCCGGGCCATGCGCCCGCGACAGGCGCCAGCGGCTTCATCACCGCATCCAGCGACTGCGCCCCGCATATGCCGCAACCCGAACGGCCGGTCAGTGTGCGGCGTCGCCCTTCAGCGCGCGCCAATGCACCGGCCTCCACGTCGATATTCACGAGAAAACCATCCGCCGCCTCGGCAATCCG
>JANNRN010000364.1:0-4068 GCA_031401375.1 Phyllobacteriaceae bacterium
ATGTCGCCGGTGGTGCGGATCAGGACGCCGCGCTCATAGGCATCGAGGAATACCGAAAACGCCCGTTTGGCCGGCTCACCGGCAAGCGGCGCCAATTCAATCGCGCCGATGAGGCCGATATTGCGCACGTCGATCACATGCGGCGCATCCTTCAAACTGTGCAGCGCATCTTCCCAATATTGCGCCAAATCGGCGGCGCGGGTCATCAGCCCCTCTTCCTCATAGACATCAAGCGTTGCAAGCGCCGCGGCGCAAGCAATCGGGTGAGCAGAATATGTATAGCCGTGAAAAAGCTCAATCATGTGGTCGGGGCCGGTCATGAAGGCGTTGTAGATGTCCGAGGTGCAGAACACCGCACCCATCGGGATGACGCCGGAATTGATGCCCTTGGCAACGGTGATGAGGTCTGGCGTGACGCCGAAATAGTCCGTTGCAAAAGGCGTGCCGAGGCGACCGAATCCGGTGATGACTTCATCGAAGATCAAGAGGATGTCATTCTTCGTGCAGATATCGCGAATGCGCTGCAGATAGCCTTTCGGCGGGATGAGCACGCCTGTGGAGCCGGCAACCGGCTCGATGATGACGGCAGCGATGTTGCTGGCGTCATGCAGGGCGATGATCTTTTCCAGATCGTCCGCGAACTCCGCGCCGTACTCCGGCATGCCCTTGGAGAAGGCGTTGCGCGCCATGTCATGCGTGTGGCGCATATGGTCAACGCCGGTCAGGAGCGAGCCGAAAAATTTGCGGTTGTTGGGAATACCGCCAACGGAAATGCCGCCGAAATTGACGCCATGGTAGCCGCGCTCGCGGCCGATCAGCCGCGTCTTCGTGCCTTTGCCCCGGGCGCGCTGGTAGGCGATAGCGATCTTCAGCGCCGTCTCGACGGATTCCGACCCGGAATTGGTGAAGAACGCATGGTCGAGCGGCCTTGGCAGATAATTGACCAGCCGCGCTGCAAGCTCAAACGCCTTCGGATGGCCCATCTGGAACGCCGGGGCATAATCCATCTCGGCGACCTGATCCTGCACCGCCTTGACGATCTTGTCGCGGCCGTGTCCGGCGTTGCAGCACCAAAGACCGGCGGTGCCGTCCAGAACCTGTCGCCCATCGTCAGTGGTGTAATACATGCCCTTCGCGCCGACAAACAGGCGCGGGTTGCGCTTGAACTGCCGGTTGGATGTGAACGGCATCCACAGGGCTTCCATGTTGTTCAGGGTTTTGGGCGAGGCGGACATTCATTCTCTCCGGGTGCATCTGGCGCGGGTTGGTATGGGCTGAGGTGCGGGACAATTCCCGTCAAACGCACTCATCCGTCATTTTCAGTTATCAAACCGGCCTCCCGCGCCTGTCAAATTACCACTTGTCACACCTGTCTCAACGGGCCAGATTGTTGACTATTCGGTAAAAATGCAGGCTAAGAGGGAAGGCAGGAACGGTCAATAGCGATTGCGCGGACATGACGCTTTGTTTGTCATAACCATGCAACCGCGCGGCGCTCGTGCAAATTGGAAACGTCGATGTCCCTGGCAGAAAAGCAGCGCAAGGACGGCAGCGAAAAGCCGACCCGCATTCAGGAAATAAACCGCAGCATCATTCTTGATGCGGCGCTCGATGTGTTTTCAATCTATGGCTTTCGCGGATCAACCATCGACCAGATTGCCGAAAAGGCATCGATGTCCAAGCCCAATCTTCTCTATTACTTCAAGCGCAAGGACGATATTTACGCCGGCGTTCTTGAGGCGACGCTGGATGAATGGCTGGAGCCGCTGCGCGGCATGAACCCGGATGGCGACCCGGTCGAGGAGTTGCGCCGCTACATTACCAGAAAGCTCGAAATGTCGGCGCGCAAGCCGGCAGCGTCGCGTTTCTTCGCCAATGAAATCCTGCACGGGGCGCCGCACATCCATGACTTCCTGAAGACGGAACTCAAGCAACTGGTTGACGCGAAATCCACTGTGGTGCGCCGCTGGGTGAGCGAGGGCCGCCTGGCCCCGGTTGATCCCTATCATCTGTTCTTCCTCATCTGGGCCACCACGCAGCACTATGCTGATTTTGACGTGCAGATTCGCGCCGTGCTTGGCGATGAGGTCGACCGGCCGGGTTTCTATGAGCAGACCACGCAGGCATTGCTGTCGATCCTGCTGAATGGCGTGAAAGTGCGCTAGGTGCGGGCCGCTTCGTCCAGCGCGGCGGAACCCGCGCCGTCATGGGCCGAGTTCTGGCATTCGGGCGTTATCGGGCGGCTTTCACTTCTGGCCTTTGGCGTTTGGCTGCATGCCGAGGATGAATTGATGGTGGCGACCATCTCCCCGCAAATCGTCACTGAAGTCGGCGGCAGCGCGCTGATTGCCTGGCTTACCGCACTCTACGAAGTCGGATCGATATCGGCAGGAGCCGGCGCTGCGCTGCTTGTGCTCAGACTCGGCTTGCGGCGAGCGCTGCTGATTGCCGCCTCGGTTTATTTTGCCGGCTGCGTTGTCAGCGGAATTGGCGAGACAATGACTGTGGTCCTCACCGGCAGGCTTCTGCAAGGCTGTGGCGGCGGCGCGCTGGTCGCGATCTCCCTCATCGCTATCTGGCGTTTGTTTCCAGAAAGGTTGCTGTCGCGTGTCATCGCTGTAATTTCCGCTGTTTGGGGCGTGGCGGCCTTTGTCGGCCCGCTGTTCGGGGCGCTTCTTGCAACATATTGGGGTTGGCGCGCCGCGTTTTTCGCCTTTGCGGTTCAGGCGCTGATGTTTGGAATTGCTGTTTGGCGCTCGCTTCCGGACCAAGCCGAAATGCCGCAACCAACCAAGTCCGGCTTTCCGGCGATGCGCATCCTTCTTGTTGCCTTCAGCGTGGTGGCTTTCGCCGGATCGGGTATCGTCACGCGATTGCCGTTTGCCGCCATGCTGGTTGCCATTGGCGCAGCGGCGCTCACCGCGTTCTTTGTGCTTGATAACGCGGCTGGCAATGACCGTCTCTTTCCACGCGGCGCCGGCGTGCCCAGCCAACCGGCGGGCGCAACCATGCTGATGGTGTTCGCACTCTCGGCCGGAACCATTGCCTTCATGGTCTACGCGCCCGTGTTTATCGCGGCGAGGCTTGGCCTTTCACCCATTGCGATCGGCGCAATTCTCATGCTGGAGTCAATCGGCTGGTCGCTTGCCTCCATCCTCGTGTCGGGCATTGATCGCAGGAGCGAACCTTTGGTGCTGATGCTCGGCTTCTGCTGGGTCGTGCTTTCGATTGCCGGTTTTGCCTATGCGGTGCCTTACGGTTCGGTTCTGGCTTTGAGCGTGTGCGCGTTCGGCCAAGGCGCCGGATTCGGCATGGCCTGGACCTTCGTGTATCGCCGCAGCGCCGAGATCGTTGCAGCCGATGATCGCGAGCGCATGACCGCCGCCCTTTCGACCATCCAGCGCCTCGGCTATGCGCTCGGCGCCGCCTATGTCGGGTTCATCGCCAATCGCTCCGGCTTTGTCGAGGCGGACCTTGCAAAAGAGGGCCCGGCAATTGCGCAAACGCTTTTTCTTTACTCGCTTATTCCGGCGGCAGCGGGTCTTGCAGCGGCGTGGCGCTTCATTGGATTTCAAAGAGTTGCGGATTGAGCTACACGCAAAAGTTACACAAATAGGTAAAGTTGACCAAGCGTCGTGGTTTGATTGCTTCAACAATTTCAGCCAAACTCAGGGAACAGAAACGCTTTGGAATAGGCAATTGAGCAAGAAACTCGCTATCCTGATTGACGGAGAGAATATTGCAGCGAAATGGATGCCAGCCATTCGCGAGCAAGTTCGCAGCTGCGGCGAGCCGACAAAATGGCGGGTTTTTGCCGACTTTACCGAGAAGGGCCACAAAGGCTGGCTCGATATCTGCCGCGCCGAATGGCTGGAGCCGGTGCTGTGCCTCTCCAGCGGAGCCGGCAAAAATTCAACTGACATGGCCATGGTTGTCGAAGCCATGGACATTCTGCACAATCAACCGCCTGACGGCATTGTCATTGTTTCAAATGACCGGGACTTTGCGCCACTTGCCAAACGATTGAGGGCGAGCCCGCTTGAGGTTCATGGCATCGGCACCAAACAG
>JANNRN010000365.1:0-2297 GCA_031401375.1 Phyllobacteriaceae bacterium
CGCCTATGGCGACTTTACCGCACAGGAACGGGCGGCAAGGCTTGCACGCAGGGGGCTCTGGGAAGGGCAATTTGAACAACCCCAGCAGTGGAGGCGCATGCGCGGCGCGCTTGCCGAAGCGCCGCATGATATGTGGTTGACCATAATGGGGCTGTTTGCAGCGATGACCGGAAACTGGAAGGGCGGATGAGATGAAGCTTTATGATGGCGGAAGGGCGCCGAATCCCAGAAGAGTGCGCGTGTTTCTGGCTGAAAAAGGCATCACCATTCCGCTGGCGCCGGTTGATATGGCCGCGATGGGTCACAAGTCCGATGAAGTGACGGCGCTCAATCCGCTGCAGCGCCTGCCTGTGCTGGAACTTGACGATGGGACCATCCTGACCGAGTCCGTCGCCATCTGCCGCTATTTTGAGGAACTTCAGCCCGAACCGGCGCTGTTCGGGGCAGGGGCGCTGGGCAAGGCGCAGGTCGAGATGTGGAACCGGCGGATGGAGCTAAATCTTTTGGCGTCAGTCGCCGCCGCCTTCCGGCATACGCATCCCGCGATGGTGGAATGGGAAATCCCGCAAATCCCGGCCTGGGGCGAGGCCAACCGGCCGAAGGTTCTGGCATTTCTCGAATTGCTGGAC
This sequence comes from Phyllobacteriaceae bacterium, assembly GCA_031401375.1. Classification (GTDB taxonomy): domain Bacteria; phylum Pseudomonadota; class Alphaproteobacteria; order Rhizobiales; family Rhizobiaceae; genus JANOYJ01. Next base: position 630 of record JANNRN010000365.1, read on the forward strand.
GTTGAACTTGCTGATCGGGCATTCATCGCGGGTCCAGATTATTCGATCGCTGATATTACGGGAATGATTGCCGTGGACTTCATGAAACCCGCCAGGATCGTCATGCCCGAGCACCTGTTGCATGTGCGTCGCTGGTATGGCGAAGTCTGCTCGCGGGCGAGCGCAAATGCGTAGCTGTAGAAGTGTGTTTCACTGAGGCACGAAATTTGGGAAATTTTTCTTGAGTTACGCATGGTTTTGCGGCAAATCGAGAAAAAACAACCAGGAATTTCCCATGGACCGGCTCGACAAGAAGATCTTGCGTTTGCTGCAGGCAGACTCGACCCTTGCGGTCGCCGATATTGCCAAGAAGGTTGGACTGTCAACAACGCCCTGCTGGCGGCGCATCCAAAAGTTTGAGGAGGAAGGCGTTATCCAGCGGCGGGTCGCCATTCTTGACCCGGTGAAAATCAACACCAAGGTCACGGTGTTTGTCTCAATCCGCACCAACGCTCATACCGTCGAATGGCTGCGGCGTTTCTCGGAGGTTATTCAGGAGTTTCCTGAAGTGGTCGAGTTTTACCGGATGAGCGGCGACGTTGACTATCTGTTGCGCGTGGTGGTGCCGGACATTGCCGCCTATGACGCGTTCTACAAGCGCATGATTGCAAAGATCGAGATTCGCGATGTGTCATCGGCATTTGCGATGGAGCAGATCAAGTACACGACTGAATTGCCGCTTGATTATCTGATGGTCGACAAGGAATCCGTCGCCTGAGCCAGCAATTTTCGCTTGTTCTTCGGCGTTTTTTTCTGACCGATCATGACGAAAGTCTTGGGATCGGAAAGCTCTTTGGCGGCATCCTTGCCGATCCAGCGTTCCGCCTTGGTATCCGATGCGGCGAGTTCGCCGGCGAGCGACAGGGCGGGGCCGTGCAGGCTCAGCGCGCGTTTGCCGATTTGTCTCAGCGCCCAGTTCACCGCCTTTTTCACGAAGTTGCGGTCATCACCCGCAGCGGCCTTGATCATTGGAAGGCAGTCGAGAAAGGTCTGATCGGGTTCTTTCTTCAGATGAACCGCCGCACTCGCCATCATCGAAAACGCCGCGCGCTTTTTGAACTCGCCGTTCGAGGTAACGAAGGCGGGAAGCAGTTCGTGGAACAATCCGGCTTCAACAAACAGTTTCACTGCATGATCGACGATTTCCCAGGAATCAAAATCACGTGCCCAATCCAGCGCCTGCGCTTTCGTGACTTGCTTCTTGTCGTCCACATGACAGGCGAGAATCCGCGCCTCGCGCCAGCCTGTTGACCAGAGCGCCAAGGCAAGGGCGTGGCTCTTGCCGATCTTTCGCGCCATTGGATGGAGGATGGAATTGGGGACGCCGAATGCCTTGGCCGTGTTGATGCCATAGCGGCTCATTCCGCCGCGGTTCACCTCGGAGGCGAGCGCGACCAATTGCGAGAGAATGCCCGCAACCTTTTGTTCCATCAGGGTTTCTCCAGCCTTGCCATCAGCGAAGACGTATCCCAGCGATTGCCGCCCATGGCCTGCACATCGCCGTAGAACTGGTCAACCAGCGCGGTCACCGGAATTTTCGCGCCGTTGCGCCGCGCCTCATCGAGACAGATTCCCAGATCCTTGCGCATCCAGTCAATGGCGAAACCAAAATCAAACTTGCCCTCATTC
>JANNRN010000366.1:0-6465 GCA_031401375.1 Phyllobacteriaceae bacterium
GGGCGCCAAACGCGGAAACTGTCAGTGATCGCCCGCTGCCGCCCTTTGCAGCGCCTTGACGCGGTCAACCAGCGAAATCGGGCGGGTGTCCGCTGTTCCGATGTCGTCATTATGGGCCCGTTTCGGTTTGGTCTTGAGCGCGGCGTGAATCGGCGAATCCGGCCCCTCCAGCGTCGCCGTCATGCGAACAACTTCCGCGGCAAGATCATTGATCTGATCACGCAGGACCGCCGTATCCCGCAGCTCGCCTTCCCGATCAGCGGCGAGCACCATATGGCTCTGCGACGGTTTTTCATCCGCGGGTTTTTTCTCTGCCGCAAGGACATAGACCCTTGGCTGCTGCCTTTGGCTGACGTCCTCAAGAGCGCTCACAGGTTTTTCCGTCCCGGCGGACTGAGCGTTAGCTGCCAGCGTGCCGAGCCGCGCCCGCAGCTTGCCGATCTCGGCTTCAAGCCCGAGCCGCGCCGAATCGGTAACAGACAGCTTCTTGACCATCTCTCGTTGCTCCAGGGTGTACGCCTTCAGCTGATCGCGCAGCCGCACTGTTTCTTTTTCCCGCCGCTCGAGTTTTTCTTCCTGGTCCGAAAGCTGAACGAGGATGCGTTCGTTTTTCTTCTCCGCGTCGGCGCGGCGTTTGAGCTCCTGACGAAGGGCCTCTTGCACCGCCTTGTTTTCCAGTTCCTTTTCGCGCGCGTACCGCCGGAGCTCCTTTTGCTCGCGCTTGTAGTCGCTCAACTTGTCGGCGATCGAACTGATTTCCGTTTCCCTCGCGATCAATTCGATCTTGCGGCTGTCGGCAATTTCAGATGAATCCTGCAAACGCAATGCCAGCCGCTCAAGTTCATGGTTGCGTTTCTCCAGCTGCTTTCTTGCCTCGTTTTGCGCAGCTTGCAGTTCCTCGAACTCTTCACGCTTCCGGGAAGTGTCAGTTGCAAGCTCATCCGTCCGGCGCTCGATCGCCGCCACAACGGACCGCAACTCATCACGCTCCCCGGTGAGCCGCACGGCGTCCTCGCGCGCCTTGCTGATTTCGGCCATCTGGAGGCTGGTCTTTTCCCTGAGCGCGTTGACGCGCATTTCAAGCCGACGCGACGCCACCGCAAACTCGGCCCGCAACTGGTCCTTGTTTGCCTCGATTTCATGCATGGTGAGCGGCACTGAGGCTTCAATGCGCTTTCTTGTCAGCGCCACTGCCCTGCCCCAGATGGCCGGGGCCACCATCAGGGCGATAAACGCAGCGCTCAGAAATCCGAGCGAAAACAGAAGCACCGACTGAATCACGCCTATTCCCCGACCGAGCCTTCACAGAACATGCCATGCAAGACTTACGGCATAAAGTGTATGTTGGATTTACGCTTAATTTACCATAGGGTCAGGACATATTGTCAGAACGGATTCCAAGTTGGCTGCTGCGTGAGTTTGAGATAGCCGATGTTCAATCCGAGCCGCGCGCCGACGCCGGTGCGCACCGGCACCAGCAAAACGTTGTCTCTGGCAAGCACGTTGAAGCCGATGCCGGCAAGCAGATAGGCGGAACCCGAAACGCCGGCAAATCTGCCATAGATCTGGTCGGTCCGCTCAAGATTGTACACCAGCATCATGGTGCGCGAGCCCTGCCCGCCAAAATCCCAACCAACGGAGGGACCCTGCCAGAAGAGTTTGAAATCGCCGGCGTTCTTGGTGTACAGCGTGCCCTCGCCATAGGTGAGGCCGCCGACAAGTGCGCCACCGCCTTCTTCGCCCAGAATGTAGCCGTTCGGCAGTCCGTAAGTGGAAAACACTTTCTCGATGACTGTGGCCAGGCCACCTGACGTCGACCCGAAGAACGAATGACCGGAATCGACGATTTCTTGCATCGTATAGGCATTTTCAGCTTTCGCCGGGCCCGCCGCCCAAGCCAGCATCAGCGCCACCGAGAGGGCGATTGCGCGCAATGCGTTATTGATGAGTGAAAGACCGGTCATTCCGTTTTTCCTGTCCTCAGTGGCGCGGCATGCGGCGCGTGCCACGCTTCAATTTCGCGGGCATTTGTCCGCATGGATCGCATCAAGTTAGAGCCGATAGGTTGTCACTTTGTTAACCCTCAATGATGGCCGCAAATTGGCTGTGCGCACACCAAGAGTTGCTGTCGCCCGTGCGATTTCTTGCCCCGCAAGCGGCGCGAGTGTAACAAGCAAAATTCAAATGTGATTCCTGACGGAAAGAACAACTCATGCAATTCAACATCGCCGCTCACGACCTTGCAGCACTTCTTTCAAGCAAGCTCTGCCACGACCTGATCTCGCCGGTTGGCGCCATCAACAATGGCCTTGAACTGCTGGACGAGGGAGGAGCCGACGCCGATGCGATGAACCTTATCCGCAATAGCGCGCGCACGGCGTCAGCACGGTTGCAGTTTGCCCGCATCGCCTACGGGGCGGCAGGCTCCGCGAGTGTCCAGATCGACACGGGCGATGCCAAAGCCGTTGCCAACGCCTTCATGATGGGCGAGAAGGCGGAACTGACCTGGGAAGGGGGCCGGTTTTTCCTGCCCAAGAACAAGGTCAAACTGCTTTTGAATCTGGTGCTGATCGCCAACAGCTCGATCCCGCGCGGCGGCAGCCTCTCCGTACTGGTGGAGGGCGACGAAACCAACCCCGTCTTCACCCTGAAAACCAGCGGCCCGATGCTGCGTGTTCCGGCGCGTTTTCTGGAGCTTTACAGCGACAGCGCCGATCACGAACCGATCGATGCCCATTCAATCCAACCCTACTACGCGCTGCTTTTGGCCAGGGAATCCGGCATGGAGATCAATATCAACGCCGCGCCGGATTTCATCACTTTCACCGTCCGCCAAAAACCTGTTCTGAGCTGACGGCGCCGCCAAACCCCACGCCTTAATTAAAGATTTACCAGTCCCATTGGTGGGTTCTTTACCGAACTCTGCTAGATGTTTTTCACTTTGGGCACGAGGGGATTGCCGCAAACTCAGGTTTTCGGCAGCTGATGAGGAGTATGACAGTGAAACACTGTCTGATTGTGGACGATTCTGCCGTGATACGGAAAGTGGCTCGCCGCATTCTGGATGGAGTCGGCTATTATGTCAGCGAAGCGTCAAGTGGCGCCGAAGGATGGCGGCTATGCCGCAATTCCTTGCCAGACATCATCATGCTTGATTACATTCTCCCCGACATGACCGCCATTGAGTTCATTGAATCGCTGCGCCGTTCGAGTTCTGCGCCGCTGCCGCGCATCTTGCTTTGCGCGCCATTTCTGGACCTGCCGCGCATCATGAAAGCCAAACGCGCCGGCGCCTTCGGTTATGTTCTGAAGCCGTTTGACCGCGCGCAATTGCTGAACAGCTTCCAATCGCAGCTGGGCGAAGCCCGGGCCGCCTGATCTCAAATTCGCATCCGCCCAAAACAGAAAACCCCGGATCAACCGGGGTTTTTTCGTGGATCTTTCAGCCTGTTCAGGCGATTTCGCGGTATTCGGACTGGTCCGGCTCGCGCAGCACATAGCCGCGGCCCCAGACTGTCTCAATGAAATCCTGTCCGCCCGATGCCGCATCAAGTTTCTTGCGCAGCTTGCAGATGAAAACGTCGATGATCTTGAGTTCCGGCTCATCCATGCCGCCGTACAAATGGTTGAGGAACATTTCCTTGGTCAGCGTCGTTCCCTTGCGCAGCGACAGGAGTTCCAGCATCTGGTATTCCTTGCCGGTCAGATGCACGCGCTGTCCGGCAACTTCCACGGTCTTGGCGTCAAGATTGACGATCAGATCGCCGGTGGTGATGACCGACTGGGCATGACCCTTGGACCGGCGCACAATGGCGTGAATGCGGGCGACAAGCTCATCCTTGTGAAAGGGCTTCGTCATATAGTCGTCAGCGCCAAAGCCGAGACCGCGCACCTTGTCCTCAATGCCCGCCATGCCTGAAAGGATCAGGATCGGCGTCTTTACTTTCGACAGGCGAAGGGTTCGCAGAACCTCATATCCGGACATGTCCGGCAAGTTGAGATCAAGGAGAATGATATCATAGTCATACAGCTTGCCAAGATCGACACCCTCTTCGCCGAGATCTGTCGTATAAACATTGAAACTCTCGGACTTGAGCATCAATTCGATGCTCTGAGCCATTGCACTGTCGTCTTCGATTAGCAGCACGCGCATGTTAGTCCCCTTTTCCGTCGTCGAAACGGGAATGATCCCCTCGCCGCAGAACCCAAATCAGTCCGCCATCAAGTTGCCACCGAATGGTTAACAAATTCTGATTCTGATTTGCAAGCGGCGTTTCCATTGACTCCAGCAATCGACGATACAATTTTGAATCAAATAAGAATCTTGCCAATCAATTCCCTGCATGTCCACATGAGGAAAATGACCCAAGTGATTCAGATGACTCAATTTTCGGCAAACGCAAATTTGTTGTCTGTGATTTACCGGGCCTTAAGTCCTAACACGTATGATTAATGATGCGCGTAAACGAAAGGTTACGATTGGGCCGAAAACTCGGAAATATTTACTCTTTTCGAACCTTTGACCCGCCTTTTCGACACAAGCACCCCCTGTTCGGGGCAGTATCTGCGTATTCTGGGAGTATTGCGTAATGAAATCGCGAGATAGTCTGGTCCGCCTGAAGCTATTCCAGGTCAATGAAAAGCGTCGGCAAGTTCAGCAGCTCGACATGATGCTCGCTGATTTCGAGCGGATGGCCGGTGAACTCGAGCACCAAATCGCCTCCGAGGAACGCAAAGCCGGCATTGCCGACATCAATCATTTCGCTTATCCGACCTTCGCCAAGGCCGCCCGCCAGCGCCGCGACAATCTCGTTGTCTCGCAGCGCGACCTCAAAACCCAGCGCGAAGCCGCCGCAGCCAACCTGGTGCTGGCGGAAGAGGAGCTGCACAAGGCCGAAATGCTCGAAAGCCGCGATCACAGGATGAAGGAACCCGCGGTGGATATGGCCGCTGCACACCGGGTGGCTATGGGCTAAATCCGCCCTTTCGGAAAACGAACCCACAATCTCCTGACTGCTTGGCTCCAATCTCTCTTTTGGCAGCATTTTTTCGGTCATCGCGGCTAAACCCGAACGACATTTTCTGACCAGAAATGCGATTGCCGCTGGCATGCCAGCGTTTGCGGCCAGCGGATGTCTGCGTTCTGCCTGATAGGTTTCTTGGCGGACTTACAAAAAAGCGGCCTTCTCAGACCGCTTTCTCACATCCTGATCTCTCGGCTCAATGCCGGTATTGCTGAATCCGCGTCGTTCTTAATCCCGCCAGCCCATGCTCTTCAATCGAGGCCTGCCAGGAGAGAAACTCGTCCACGGTGAGCGTGTAGCGGTTGCACGCCTCTTCGAGGCTCAAAAGTCCGCCGCGCACCGCAGCCACGACTTCAGCCTTGCGCCGGATGACCCAGCGCCGCGTATTTGATGGCGGCAGATCGGCAATGGTCAACGGGCTGCCGTCCGGCCCGATGACATATTTGACACGCGGTCTTACCAACTCGGTCATTGTACTCACTACTCAAACACTCAAGGACCTAACTCGCGCCAAGCTAACCCAACAGCTTTAACAAACACCTAAAGGCGTTCTTGGCATGTCTTGTCCTGGCAATCCAACGCCGCTCTTGGCATTTGCGCGCCGTTTGGCCTATATAGAGCCACAGACAAGTAACGCAGCGGTCCTTGAATCCGCCGGCAGGAAAAAATGAACTCTCTCGATCTGTCAAAACGCCCGCAGGATACGCGCGTCGTGGTCGCCATGTCAGGCGGCGTCGATTCGTCTGTCGTGGCCGCGATTTTGAAAAGCGAAGGCTATGACGTTGTCGGCGTCACGCTTCAGCTGTACGACCATGGAGCCGCGACCCATCGCGCCGGCTCGTGCTGCGCCGGTCAGGATGTGGAGGATGCCCGCCGCGTCGCCGAGACGCTTGGTATTCCGCACTATGTGCTGGACTACGAGGAGCGGTTCCGCAAAGCGGTCATTGATCCTTTCGCCGATGCCTATGCCAACGGCGAAACGCCGATTCCCTGTGTTTCCTGCAATCAGACCGTCAAGTTCGCGGACCTGTTGGACACTGCCCGCAATCTTGGAGCCGATGCGCTTGCCACCGGTCACTATATCCGGTCCATACCCAACGGCGCGCATCGCAAGTTGATGCGCCCGCTCGATGCCAATCGCGACCAGAGTTATTTCCTGTTTGCCACGACGCAGGAGCAAATTGACTATCTGCGCTTTCCGCTCGGCGGTCTCGACAAGCCGCAGGTGCGCAAGATTGCAGAGCAGATGGGCCTCGTTGTTGCCAATAAACAGGACAGCCAGGACATTTGCTTTGTGCCGAAGGGCAAGTATTCGGACGTCATCGCCAAATTGCGCCCCAATGCGGTGGAAGCCGGAGACATCGTCCATCTCGACGGGCGCGTGCTCGGGCGGCACGAAGGCATTTTGCACTATACGATCGGCCAGCGCCGCGGCATCGGC
>JANNRN010000367.1:0-10928 GCA_031401375.1 Phyllobacteriaceae bacterium
GATCGACATAGCAAGCCGTCTGGCAGCCGGGACGGCTGCGCTGCATGCGCCGGGCCTGGTGACCCATTCCCAACTATCGGAAATTGCGCGGGACAGTGTGGTTGCGATCGTGATCGAGCGATCGGCAAATCTCACTACTTAAGTCGAGAGGGAAGGTTTCAGTGGCCCCGTAGCTGCCGCAAGGGGGAGGCCTTTTGAGGCTGGAAACGGGCAAATCGTTCTGGCTGACGCTCGTCTTTGGCCATTTCGGGCGTTCAATCAGCCCTTTGATGCCAAACAGCGAGATCGTTCGCTTGATGTTCAGCGCAAATTCCGTCCGGACGTTCTTCAGCCGCCGGGTGAGGAAGTGGCAGGTGCCGGGTGTCAGTTTACATCTTGGAAGGGTTTGCCTCAAAGTCTGTGATGATCGAGATCACTTCAATCCGACAACGCTTTGAAAAACCAGTCGAATCTTGTGAAAATCTCTGCTTTTGAAATACCGTCCACAAATCTGACTGACTGCGTCGGACTTACCGTGCGTTTTCAATGGTTTGCGAGAAATTTGAGATTGTCTGCTCCACAGCCTTTGAGGCAGACCCTTCCAAGATGTAAACTGACAAAGTGCTCGCCGTCGTGCATCAATAGGGGGTCAATGTTGGATGCCTACAGGGGGTCAAACTTCAATGCCGATTGACATGCACGAAGCCGAGGCGCCTTACCTGTCAGGTCAGATCAAAGCTCCTTAGCAAAAGGGCGAGACCCGCGAGGATGAGCGCGACGCCCAATGGACGGGCCAAGCGCGCTCCCCCAGGAGCCAGCTTCTCAATGGCGACATAAAGCGTGATCCCGAGAATCCACCATATGTTCATGACTCCGCCGACGAAGAGGAGCGACATCAGCGCCCAGCAGCAGCCGAGACAGAAGCCGCCATGCAGCAGCCCCATGCGGAAGGCTGCGGCTCGGCCTGTGCGGCGATGGCGGGTCAGCGCTTCGACCGGTCCGCGACAATGGTCCAGGCATGCGGCCTTTAGCGGGGTGAGTTGGTAAAGACCTGCGCCGATGAGAATTGCGGCGCCAAGCCAGGGAGTGGCAAGTGTCATGAACATCGGGGAAATCAGGCCGAGCGCGGCGAGGGTGCCTTGCGCCGCCGTGGCAATCAGGCTGAACGCGGCCCAGGCGGTCAGGTAACCGAAGACGAAGTGCAGCGGAGCCCAGCGACCCGGATTGCTGTTCAGGGCGCCGTAGAGCAGGATAGTGGGCGCGGCGCTCGGCACCATCATGGCGACCATCATCAACCACCACATAACGAAAACGACCAGCGCATAACCGGGACTCCAGCGCACCGCTGCAACCATGTCCGGCGTTCCGGCGAGCAGCGCACCCGCTGGACCGGTGCGGGCAGCCATCTCGATGACGGACATCCCTGTCCCCCCACCGGCGAGGATGAAAGTGGCAGCTGCCGACACGGCAAGCAAAAGGGCCACTGCAATAATCAGCCGGTCATGGCGGAGCAACCTGTCAGTGAACCGGAGTTCTGACATCGCCGGTCAGGCGGCGTGGTTGATGACGCCTTTACCGGTCATGTAAATTCGGCAGATATGGGCGTGCGAGCCATGGTTCTTGGTCAGCGAGATCGCGCCGGAGGTCGTCGTGGTGCCGCTCGCCATTTCCGCCTGACGGTACTCAAAGCCGTTGGGCAGATTGATGCGGGCGCGATGTTCGGCCCCGGTGACCGGGTTGCGGATCGGTTGCGCTTTAAGATCAAAGACACCGGGGATGTTGACATGACCGGTGCGGCCTTCGGGGTCAATGGCCAGATCTATCGGCGCGAAGAGGGTTTCGAGGCGGTTGGGCGACATTTTGTCGAAGACCCAGAAATGCGTTGCCATATCTTCGGTATCACCACCTGTGCCGATGGCTTCGACCGCAGCGCGCTGCTCGGGCGAGGCGGCGGAATCGACGATCAACTGGATTGTCCCGTTGCCCATGTGGATCGCTGCCGGCCACTTGGCCGTCATTCCGAATTTCACGCCGTCAAGTTTAACGCCACCATAGTGGCCCTTGTTTACAATGAAACCGACCGCGGCCTCGCAGGTGCCGTCGGTAGGAAGCGAATTGAATTGGCACGGGCAACCAAAGGCGCAGTTGCAGTTGACAAGCTCCAGAGCATCAATTTCCCAGGGTGTCATCATGTTCCCCCTTCATCGCGAGTCCCATTGACCCAATGGGAAAGCTACCACAGTTTACATATTTTTTCCACACACCAGTTTTCAGCCTCCTCAAGCGCAACGGGTCTCTCAAGTCCAGCCTTTTTCAAGGTCTGCCGTATCGCCGCGCGAGTTCATCTGCAAGCGATGGACGATCAAGCCTCATCGCTTCAGGCTAAATCCGCTCCGCCAAATGCCGGGACTAAACGTCCAGACTGATGGCCCAATCCGCAATTGTTTGCGAGAGGCGGGCGGACGTGCCTGTCATTATGGTGTCTCCCAAGTGAACGCTCCGGGCGTTTCTGACTTGGGATACTCAGAATCAACATCAAAATCTGCAAACTCGATTGCAGGCCGGATTCCCTCTTGCCGATAGTCCCGGCCGGTCTGTTGCGCTATTTGAAATCGCCTATTGATCAGATGAATAATTCTGTTAGTCTCATCATTGGGAGAGAGCATGAAAATCACCAGCATCACATGCAAGATCGTCAATGCCGACATGCGCAATTGGGTTTTTGTGCGTGTCGACACCGACCAGCCTGGCCTCTATGGCTGGGGTGAGGCGACGCTTGAATGGAAGACGCGCGCCGTTGCGGGTGCCATCGCGGACCTCGAGCCTCTGCTCATCGGGCATGATCCGCGGGATATTGAACAGGCCGTGCGCATCATGCACAAACACGGTTTCTGGCGCATGGGCGTGATCGGCGCATCCGCGATTTCAGGCATCGAAGTCGCGCTGTGGGATATTCTCGGCAAGGAACTGGGTGTCCCGGTCTGGCGTTTGCTAGGCGGCAAGACGCGCAATCATGTTCCAGTCTATACGCATCTCGGCCTCGGGGACATGCGGGCCGTGTATGAAACCATGGATCCGGCCAGCCTTGCGGACCGTGCCTCCGAGGTTGTCGCCAATGGGTACAACGCGCTCAAGGTCGTGTTCATCCCCTACACGCACATGCTCGCGCCGGTGCGCGCGGTCGATCACGCTGCAAGGCTGATGGAGGCTTTGCGCGCAGCCGTCGGTCCGAATATCGAAATCATGATCGATTTTCACGGTCGTCCAGGATCGAGCATTGCTGCGCTCGATTATATCCGCGCTGTCGCTCCCGGGCGTCCACTGTTTGTGGAAGAGCCGGTGCAGCCGGGCGACCCGGCCTTGATGCGTGACATTACGGCGCAATCGCCTGTCGCCATCGCCACGGGCGAGCGGTTGATCGGTCGCCATGAATTCGAGCCGCACATCCGGCTGCGCGCAATGCATGTCGCGCAGCCCGATATTGCTCATACGGGTGGCCTGTCGGAGGCGCGCAAGATTGCCGCCATGTGCGAAACGGCGGGTATCGGCCTCGCGCCGCACAATCCGCTCGGGCCCATCGCTAGCGCCGCTGCACTGCATTTTGCCATCGCCACCCCGAACTTCATCATCCAGGAGGAAATGTCGGGCGCCGTGCCATGGTTTGAAACCGTGGTGGACGGACCGATCCGCCGCGTGGACGGCGCATGGCAGGTTCCGGAGACGCCGGGTCTCGGCGTCGAAGTCAATGCCGCCGTTGCGGATGCGCATCCCTACAAGCCCGAAATCTATCACGCCACCCATGCCGTCATGCCTGACGGCACGATTGTGGATTGGTGAGCCATGCCGAAGGAACCGTCGAGAAATAGCATCATCTTGCGCACGATGCGGGCGGCCGGTGCGGTCTGGTTCGCCGTAATCGGCCTTTATGTCTTGTCCGGTCTCGTTTCCCCGGCCATGTTTCAATGGAGCCAGGTGCTCAACATCCTGCAGGTGGCCTCGTTTCTGGGTGTCATCGCGCTAGGGCAGACAATCGTGGTCCTGACTGGCGGAATTGATCTTTCGCAGGCCGGGATCGTGACGTTGACCAACATTGTCGCGACCAGTCTGATGCTCGGTCAAAACGACCAGATCGCGTTCGCGCTGATGGTCTGTATCGGCATTGCGCTGATTGCCGGCCTTCTGAACGGCGCCATGACGACCATCATTGGCATCACGCCGCTGATCGCGACCTTGGGCAGCAACTCCATCCTGTTTGGCGCCGCACTGATCTATACCGGCGGCGCGCCGCGAGGCGAAGCCGCTCCGGCCTTCGAAGTGCTGGGCAACGATACGCTTGGCGGCATCCCCACGCCAACGCTCATCTGGATTGTGGTCGCTCTGGCCATGCTGTGGCTAAGCCGCGCCACCGTTTTTGGCCGCTGGCTGTATGCAACAGGGGCCAATCCGCAGGCAGCGGCGTTGATGGGCGTTCCGGTCGAGCGTGTCACGATTGGCGCCTATATGTTGTCTTCGCTGATGGCGTGTTTCGGGGGGCTCTTGCTCACCGCCTATATCGGCTCGCCGTCGCTCGGCATTGGAAATCCGTTTCTGTTCACGGCCATCGCAGCCGTCGTTGTCGGCGGTGCGGCGCTGACAGGCGGCACCGGCGGCATTATGGCGACTGTCGGGGGCGCTGTATTCATCACCGAACTGATCTCGTTCACCAACATCGTGCGCATGTCCAGCGGCACTCAATTCATCGTTCAAGGCGCGATCATTCTCACCAGCGTTCTTGCATACCGCCGCCTTTCAAGCGCGCGGCTTTAACCCGGAAACGGGCAACCGGCCTCAACGGCCAAGCAATGGGAAGGAAACAACATGACAGGGTTCTCTGATTTGGTCTGGTCTCGCCGCAAAATGCTGCAGGGCGGTCTTGGGCTGGCGGCAGCACTTACATTCGGGCGGCATGCCTTCGCGCAGGAAGGTGTCAGCCTCGAGGGAGTGGGGGCAATGGTGAAGGGCACCGCCAAGCCCGCCCCCTACCGCATCGGTTTCTCGAATGGTTTCTCCGGCAATTCATGGCGCGCCATGGCCATTGCCGCGCTTGAGGCCGAAGCCAAGGCAACGCCGGAAATCGCCGAATTCATCGTTGTCGATGGTCAAGGCGACATCAACAAGCAGGTCAATGACATCGAGACACTGGTTAACCAGCAGGTTGACGCCATTCTGGTGATTGCCAATTCCGGCTCCGCCGTCGCGCCGATCCTCAAGCAGGCGACCGATGAAGGCATTGTGACAGCGCCGTTCAACCTGCCGGTGGATGGCGAAGGTTGGTCGACATATGTCGGCACGGACCCCAAGAAAAAGGGTGCAGCACTCGGCAAATGGTTGTCGGATGCGCTGGGCGGCAAGGGCAAGATCGTCGCACTGGGCGGCTTGCCGGGTAACTCCTATACGGCAGCCGGTTGGGCAGGCGCGCAGGAAGCGATGTCCAAGGATATCGAAATCCTCGCCTTCAAGGACGCCCATTGGGAAGAAGATCGCGCCAAGATCGTGATGGCCGACCTGATTGCTGCCCATCCCCAGATCGATGGTGTATGGTGCGACGGGGCGCAGGTCGGGGCAGGCGCGATGAAGGCGCTGCTTGCGGCGGGCCGCCCGCTGGTTCCCGTGACGGGTGATGATTACAATGGTCTGCTCAAGCTGTTTGATGCCGAGAAAGCCAATCATCCGAAATTCGACATCGGCTTGATGTCGGAACCCACGTGGCAAGGCATCTTCGCCTTGCGGGCGGCTGTTGCCCTGCTCAAGGGCAATGAAGTGCCGAAGCAGCAGATCCTGGCGCCGGCGATAATCACGAAAGACAATTACAAAAAGTATCTGCGCCCGACGCTGCCAGACGGAGTGTTCACCGACACGTCGCTGTCCGATGAACAGCTTGCGGCGATTTTCAAGGCATGACGGATACGGCCGGACCGGACACACTCCCGTTCGTGACCTGGCCAGATGCCGGGATTGCGCCAGTTCTCTCCGTTCGCGGCGTGGACAAGCGCTTTCCCGGCGTGCATGCCCTCAAAGCCGTCAGCTTTGACATCGTTCCTGGTGAAATTCATGCCCTCGTCGGCGAAAACGGTGCGGGCAAATCCACCCTGATGCGCATATTGTCGGGCGTTTATGCGCCCGATAACGGCACCATACTGTTGGATGGCAAAGAGATAACCATCGGTTCGCCGGCTGCCGGTTTGGCCGCCGGAATTGCGATGGTCTATCAGGACACACGCCTTGCCCCGACCCTGGACGTCGCCTGGAACATCGCGCTAGGTCATGAGCCCGGCAACGCCGTCCTTGTTGATCGCGACCGGATGGACGCTACGGCGCGCGCGGTGCTTGCGCGATTGAACGCGTCCATCGATGTACGTGAGGCCGCAGGCGATCTCAACCGCGCAGCCAGGCAGCAGGTTGAAATTGCCCGCGCGCTTGCGCGAAAAGCCCGCGTTCTCATACTCGACGAGCCTACTTCCGCTCTGACCGGGCCGGAAAGCACGGCCCTGCTGGCTTTGCTGCGGCAATTGCGCGCCGAGGGTACGGCAATAGTCTTCATTTCGCACCGCCTGCCCGAAGTATTGGCCATCGCCGACAGAATCACCGTTTTGAAGGATGGTGAGGTGACGGGAAGCCTTGCGGCGGCCGATGCGGCGGAAGAGCGCCTTGTCGCCCTCATGGTGGGTCGTCCGATCGGGCTCGACTATCCTGAGCGGGCAAAAACCGTGCGGGAACCCGTGCTGTCAGTTCTCGCCGCCCCGGGTACGGCGGATACGGAGATTACCGTCCGGCGCGGCATGATCGTCGGTTTCGGCGGTGTTCAGGGGGCTGGACAACAGGAACTTGCCCGTACGCTATTCGGGCTCGGGCGACTGGACAGCCACGAGATCCTGTTCAAGGGCGAGCCGTATCACCCGTCGACACCCGCCGCGGCCCTCGCCGACGGTATCGTCTATGTCCCGGCGGACAGGCGCGGCGAAAGCCTTTTCGGCGTTCATTCAATCCGCGAGAACATTGCGCTGCCGCATGTCGACTCCTGGTCGAGGTTCGGCAATCTGGATTGGCAGCACGAAGCGGCCGCCGTTGAGCGCGAAGTAAGCCGGCTGGATGTGAAAGCACCTGATTGGGAAACGCCGGTTTCGAGCTTGTCCGGCGGGAACCAGCAAAAAATTGTCTTTGCGCGATGGTTCCTGAGTGACGCCGATCTCTACATTTTCGACGAACCCACACAGGGCGTGGATGTCGAAACCAAACTTGAACTCTATCGCCTGATTCGCCGGCGCGCTGAAGCGGGAGCGGGCGTCATCGTCATCTCATCCGATCTGCTCGAGCTCATTGGTTTGACGGACAGTATCATCGTGTTTGCCGACGGGCACCCTTCCGCCGAACTTCAGTCAAGAACCGCGACCGAAGAAAGTGTGATGGCACATGCAGTGCGCGGCGACCTGCCACGCCGCGCGGCCGGGTCATACGGGGGCAAAAACGATCGATTCCAAACGACCGATGCTCTGCAAACCGCGGCCAGGTCAAGCTCGCGGCAGCGGCGCTGGCTTCATCGATACCTGCCGGCCGGCATACTGGGTTTTGTAATCATCGCCTTGATGGTGTTTGCGACCGTCAACACACAGTTCTTCATGACGGCGCGCAATTTTGCTTCCATGGCGGGACAGATGGCGCCATTGGCCTTTACTGCGCTTGGCCAGATGGCTGTCATCCTGCTTGGTGGAATCGACCTGACGACAGGCCCGGTGATCAGTCTGGTCACTACCATCGCATCGCACCTTCTCGTTGCCGGAGCGCCGGTACCGGTCGTGATCGGTGTTCTGTCCTGTCTGGCGGCTGGCCTTGCTGTCGGTCTGCTGAACGCATTCCTGATCGTCCGGCTGAAAATCCCTGACCTGGTGGCAACGCTAGGCACCTTCTCTATCGTTCAGGGATTGGCGTTGCTGGTCCGGCCGTCACCCGGCGGCACAATCGACCCGGAGATCGCCGCGCAGGTCACGCAACGGGTGGCCATGGTGCCGGTCATATTCGTCATAGTCGTGATCCTTTACGTGTTCGCGGAAATCACGCTCGCGCGCGGGCGCATCGGCGCGCGGCTTTACGCAGTCGGCTCCGGGGCTGAGGCGGCAGAAGTGGCGGGCATTCGCACGGGCCGGGTAAAGGCCATCGCCTATGCCTTTTCGGGATTGATGGCCGCCATCGCCGGTATCATCATTGCAGCTCGCATCGGGTCGGGTGATCCGCAGGCGGGCACCACATTTACTCTCGCCTCGGTGACGGCCGTAGTCACCGGCGGCACCTCGGTCTTCGGTGGCACCGGAACCGCAATCGGCACATTCTTCGGCGCAACGCTGGTTGTCCTCTTGCAAAACATCCTCAATCAGTTCCAGGTCTCGGCGTATTGGCAATATGTCTGGGCCGGCGCGCTGACGCTGGCGGCCGTCGGGTTTCACGGACTGAGATCAGCCGAACAGCGCATGAAAATGCGGCGAAGGGCCGAAGCCGCTTTCCGTTTCTCCGGCGGGGCACAAAGGCAGAAGTCACCACGAGGTCAGCACAATGCAACATGAACCGCGCAGCATCGAAATCGCAGCCTGCGGCAACATTTTGGGTGAAGTGCCGGTCTGGGATGTCGAGGAACAGGCGCTTTACTGGGTCGATATCGAAGGCAGGCGAGTTCAGCGCTGGCATCAGCCGAGCGGCACTTTCACTGATTGGAAATTTGGCGAGCGCATCGGGTCTTTTGCCCTGCGCAAGCAAGGTGGGCTCGTCTGCGCGTTTGAAAGCGGCTTTGCGTTTTTCAACCCGGCTGACGGCACCATCGAGTGGATCGCAAAACCGGATGCGGCCGATCCGGGCAACCGCTTCAATGACGGCAAATGTGACAGGCACGGGCGTTTCTGGGCAGGCACGATGGATGACGGGCTGAAACGCCATTCCGGCTCGCTTTTTCGACTTGACCCCGACTTGTTGGTTCACCGCATGGAAACCGGCATCGGCATTTCCAATGCGCTATGCTGGAGCCCGGGTGACGACACGTTTTATTTCGCCGACACGCTCGACAAGACCATCTACGCCTACGATTACACGGCGGCGACCGGCGAAGTTGCAAACAAGCGGGTTTTTGCCAACACGAGCGGTGATCCGGGCGCGCCGGACGGTTCAACAATTGATGCCGAAGGCTATATGTGGAACGCACAATGGGACGGTTGGCGCCTTACCCGTTATGCGCCGGACGGAAGTGTGGACCGCGTCGTGCGATTGCCGGTGCAAAAGCCCACAAGCTGCATGTTTGGCGGGCCAGACCTTGGGACGTTGTTTGTAACCAGTGCCATCTGGGACCTGAAGGGAGAGGCGCTGGCGGCCCAACCGATGGCAGGTTCCCTTCTGGCGCTTGATGTCGGCGTTTGCGGCTTGCCCGAAACGCGTTTTGGCGGCTAAGCGATGACTCCGACCTACGACCGCCTTGCATTGAAGTTCCCCACTGTAGGCGGGTTGATTAAGAGCGGGCCTTAATAAGATGATGTTGGTATTGATATGCTCGACCCACTGACCTCGAATGCGACCGCTCCTTCGGTCAGGCTGCGGACTCTGCATCGCACAGTCCTGGATACGCTCGCCGCCAACATCATCAGCGGAGGTTATCCGATCGGCGAGGCCATTCCGACTGAAGCCGAATTGTGCAAATCGCTCGCCGTTGGCCGCTCAACGCTACGTGAGGCTATTCGCGTCCTTGTGGACAAGGGCATGCTGGAGGTGCGTACGCGAAACGGCACACGGGTGCGGCCACGGCAGGATTGGCGCCGGCTCGACGCCGACCTTATCCGCTGGACATTCGGGTTCGGGCCCGATCACGCACTCTTCGCGGATCTGATCGAAGCACGGCGGATTTTTGAGCCGGCCGCAGCCGCCCTCGCTGCCGAGCGGGCAAATGCCCGCAACCTTGCCCAAATCGAGGAATGCTATCTGGCGATGGCGCGAGACCTTCCGAGCGACCTTGAGCAGGGCGTGGAAGCCGATATCGGATTTCATACCGCAATTCTTGCCGCTTCAGGCAATTCGGTGCTGATGGAATTTGAGACCGTCATCGACACCGCCTTGCGCGCGGCTTTCCGCTATTCGGCCCGAAGCACTCACTCCACCGAGAAAACGCTGGATTGCCACCGCGCCGTATATGAGGCTATCCGCCTGCGCCAACCGGACGTTGCCAGGGAAGCCATGCTTGATCTTCTGAGCCTTGCGGAACACGACCTCGCTGTTGTTTGAAACAAGCATCATTGCCGCCGTGTTTGATCGGCCCCCACCGAAACCCTCCACCGGCACAGCACCGCAGCAATACACCCCGCCAACATGATGGCCATGAACCTGGTTCTGACAGCGGGACTTGCCGGATCCTGCGAGCCGTATTGCAATGGTTGATCACACAAGCCGACCTTTCAGAAGACCCGGTTTCCGTCGAAGTCAATGACGTCGAAGTCATGTTCGCCATCCGGAACATTGTCGGGAGTGGTATGTTGGTCGCGAGCCCAGTGTCAGAGCGCGTCCGACAATCCGGCTACAAGGGCGGGCATCGATCACCTAACCTCCATGCACCATGGCCGCGGCCCACTCGATCATCAGGCCCTCAATCAGGCCTCACCTTTTGCCAATGCGGCGATCTGATACATGAAAAGCGCGCCAAGTTGGCGAACTTACCCTGCTCAAATGCGCCACTCCGCGTCTGAATCGGACAATCATTGCAATTGCTCAAACGCGTGCGGCAACAGGCGCAAAATGTTCGGATTCCACTACAGACTTTGAGGCAGACCCATTCAAGATGTAAACTGACGTGAGCTTCCGTTAACCTGACATCGCCAGCCGGAGTCTTCCTCAAACAACTGTCTCGCCGCCATCTATAACAAGGATCTGGCCAGTCATGTAGGATG
>JANNRN010000368.1:0-2838 GCA_031401375.1 Phyllobacteriaceae bacterium
GAAATGGTCTGGTGTCAGGAAGAGCCGAAGAATATGGGTCCGTGGTCGTTTGTCGATCCCTATCTGGAATGGGTGCTGGCGCATATCGACGCGAAGCATCAGCGCGTGCGCTATACGGGCCGTCCCGCCTCGGCATCGACCGCAACCGGTTTGATGTCCAAACATCTCGCCCAGCTCAACGCCTTTCTTGAAGATGCGCTTGGGAGTTAGGGAGATGCAAACGGTCCACCCTCAGCGCTGCCCCTCATCCGACCCTTCGGGATTCCCCGCCGTTTGCGACTATCTCTCTTCTCCCCGCCACTTGCGGGGAGAAGGTCCGGCAGGGGATGTGGGGCAGCGCTGAGGTACAATACTAGTCCAGAACAAGACAACCCATCGGGAAACGAACATGGCAAGCGAAATCCGGGTACCAACCCTTGGCGAATCGGTCTCCGAGGCCACCGTCGGCAAATGGCGCAAGAACGCGGGAGACGCCGTCAAGGCCGACGAGATCCTGCTTGAACTTGAGACCGACAAAGTTTCCATCGAAGTGCCGTCGCCTGCCGCCGGCGTGCTCTCCGAGATCACCGCCAAGGAAGGCGAGACGGTTTTGCCCGGCGGCTTGCTCGGCATGATTGCCGCAGGCGGCGCTGCAACGGCTCCCGCCGTGAAAGCCGCCGAGGCCCCGAAAGCCGCAGCCTCACCGGCTGCAATGCCTGCGGCGCCCGCCGCCGCCAAGATGATGGCCGATAGCGGTGTCAGCGTTGATGCGGGTTCGGGCAAGCGCGGTCAGGTTTTGAAGAGCGACGTGATTGATGCGATTGCCAAGGGCGTATCCGCGCCTGCCGCCCCGTCCGCGCCTGCCGCCCCGCGCGCGGTCTCCGCGCCGGCCGATGCTGCCCGCGAAGAGCGCGTGCGCATGTCGAAACTGCGCCAAACCATTGCGCGCCGCCTCAAGGAGGCGCAGACGAATGCCGCCATGCTGACCACGTTCAACGAAGTCGACATGTCGGCGGTGATGGACCTGCGCAACCGTTACAAGGACCTGTTCGAAAAGAAGCACGGCGTCAAACTCGGTTTCATGGGTTTCTTTACGAAAGCGGTCACTTACGCTCTGAAGGAGATTCCCGCCGTCAATGCCGAGATTGACGGCACTGACATTGTCTACAAGAACTTCGCCCATGTCGGTGTTGCGGTCGGCACTGAAAAGGGTCTGGTCGTTCCGGTCGTGCGCGATGCCGACAAGATGACCATTGCCGAAATCGAGAAGGAAATCGGCCGGCTCGGCAAGATGGCCCGTGACGGTCAGCTGCAATTGACCGATATGCAGGGCGGCACGTTCACCATTTCCAATGGCGGCGTTTATGGTTCACTGATGTCAACCCCGATCCTCAATGCGCCGCAATCGGGGATTCTGGGCATGCACAAGATTCAGGAGCGCCCCGTCGTGGTTGGCGGTCAGATCGTCATCCGTCCGATGATGTATCTGGCGCTGTCATACGATCACCGGATTGTGGACGGTAAAGAGGCGGTCACTTTCCTGGTGCGGGTCAAGGAAAGCCTTGAGGATCCGGAACGGCTGGTGCTGGATTTGTGAGGTACGAGAGCCTTCCCCCTTGCGGGGAATGTGTCGGCGGAGCCGACGGATGGGGGTGGTGAGGAAGATGCATGTTTGCAGAACCAGCTCGAAGTGTTTCCTGCAGCCTCGCACTTCCCCCGCCACCCCCATCCGACCGCTGGCGCGGCCACCTTCCCCGCAAGGGGGAAGGCTGAAGGAGAAATTCGATGACTCAATACTGGACAGAACTCGCCGGCCTGATGGCCGTTTTCTCGGTGATGATCGTGGCGCCCGCTTTCGCCGCCTGCCCGCAGGAGCTGGCTATCTACGAGGACAGCGCCGGACAGTCGCTCACCTTCACCCCGCCGCCCGCACAGGGACAGGCCGCCGAGCATGCCTTCTCCCTCCGCATTAACGGCCAGGATCTGCAGGGCATCGTCATGTGGAGCTTGGATCCCGAGCGGCCGAACGGCATCATCATGGACAATTGCCCGGACGGCGATGTGACGGGCGAAGAGCTTGCTGCCTGCACCGTCTGGGAAGGGGTGATCTATGGCCTCAAGCCCAATTCCGATGCCGGGTTTCTCGGCAAGCGCGGTTCGGACCATGCTGAAGCCCTGCTGCTGCCGGATCTCTCAAGATTGGTGCAGCATCATGTGTTCAAGAATCCGCTTTCGGGCCCGCCAAAAGTGGATGATGTTTTCAAGATGAAAGCATGTCAGGAATAGGCTGGCCCAGCCGCGCGGGAAACGAAAGGTCTTGAGAATGGCTTATGATGTTGTGATTATCGGCTCCGGTCCCGGCGGTTATGTGTGCGCCATCAAGGCCGCCCAATTGGGGTTGAAAGTGGCCGTTGTCGAAAAGCGCGACACGTTTGGCGGCACTTGCCTCAATATCGGCTGCATTCCGTCCAAGGCGTTGCTGCACGCCTCGGAAATGTTTGCGGAAGCCGGTCATTCCTTCGATGCGCTGGGCGTTGAGATCGGCACGCCGAAACTCAATCTTGTGAAGATGATGGCGCACAAGGATGCGGTGGTGAAAGCCAACGTCTCGGGCGTCGCCTTCCTGTTCAAGAAAAACAAGATCGAAGCCCATATCGGCACCGGCACGGTGCTCGGCGAAGGCAAGGTGAAAGTGACCGCCGCCGATGGCAAGGAAACCATTCTTGAAACGAAAAACATCGTCATTGCCACAGGCTCGGATGTCGCGGGCATTCCGGGCGTCGAGGTTGCGTTTGACGAGAAGGTGATCATCTCGTCCACCGGCGCCATCGCGCTTGAAAAAGTGCCGGAGCATCTCGT
>JANNRN010000369.1:0-2894 GCA_031401375.1 Phyllobacteriaceae bacterium
CATGATGGCAAGGCAGTGTTCGCCAAGCTCCGTCAACTCGACCGAAGGCTGGTCAATAAGCGCGGTTTTGTAGTTGAGCGCCCGCGCCAAAATACGCGCCGTCGTGGTCTTGCCGACACCGCGCACGCCGGTCAGCATCCATGCTTGCGCAATGCGCCCGGTTTGAAACGCGTTGCGCAGCGTGCGCACCATCGGCTCCTGCCCGATCAGCGTGTCAAAGTTTTCAGGACGGTATTTGCGCGCCAAAACCCGGTAGGATTTTTCCGGCTTTGGAACGTCATTTGCAGGCAGGTCAGACATGGGGGGAGTCTAATCACGCCCGGGAGCCAAGGAGTCAATGCAATGTGGAAAAATCCTGAAAGTTTCAGGAAAAGGCGGGAGGCTGGCACGGCGACCCGTGCCTGGCTCGTTGGGGCTGCTTCCTTCCGGACCTGACCCGGTTGGCGAGTGGCTCGTCCACCACCAACCTCCCGCGCCTCATATCGGGCATCGGAACCCAAATTGCAAGCCTTGGCATGACTTGGCAGCAATCAGCGCCAATGAACCTGGCATGTCGTGGCAACGCTATCGGGCAACGAACCGCTGCGATACACATTGTCCTTGCCGGCGGTGTCTGGCGATTCTCAGGGTTTCCCTCTATGCATGATCAAAGCCGCTACCGCCTCGGACTGCTCCTGGTAACCATGGCGGCTGTTGTCTGGAGCACCGCGGGGCTTTTCACCCGCATATCCTCATCCGATACGCCGACAATGCTGCTTTGGCGCGGCTTGTTCGGCTCACTGGCGTTTTTGCTGTATGTCGCGATGGTTGAGCGTCGCAACACGGTGCGGCGCATGTTGAACATGGGCTGGCACAGTGTGGCCTACGCGGCCTTGGGCGCCATCGCGATGCAGCTTTTCATTGCCTCGTTCCGTTTCACCAGCGTGGCTCATGTCTCCGTCATTTACGCGATCGTTCCCTTTGCCGCAGGTGGCCTCGGCTGGCTGTTCGTGCGCGAGATACCCTCGCTCACAGCGATCGTTTCAAGTCTGTTTGCGCTGATTGGTGTCGCCGTAATGGTCAGATTTGGCCCCGGAGAGGGCAGTGGTTTCGGTGACTTTCTGGCCGTCGTGATGACTTTCTGCATGGCGGGTTTGATTGTCATGGCGCGCAAGTTCCAGCAGATCGACATGCTGCCCGCCGCATGCCTTTCAACACTGTTCAGCGCGTGCATTTCACTGCCTTTTGCCAGTTCCGCCATCCCGGCGGCATCGGAGCTTCTGGTGCTCGCCAGCTTCGGCATTCTCAATATGGCGCTTGGGTTTGTTCTGTTCGCCTATGGCTCACGAATGATCCCGGCCGCCGAAACAGCGCTGATTGGCGCCCTTGACGCGCCGCTTGCGCCGATATGGGTCTGGATGATTTTTGCCGAGGTTCCAACACTGGCCACGCTGATCGGCGGCGGGATTGTCTTTGTTGCCGTGTTGGCGCATTTCTATTTGCAGCTTGCCCGCAACAGCCGGAACCAGACCGCCATCGCATGACGTCATTCAAACTCGATCCACGCCTTGAGGCCGATACGTTTGCCGTTGGCGCGCTGGAACTCTGTGACGTCAGGCTCATGAATGACCGGCGCTGGCCGTGGCTTGTCCTGGTGCCACGCGTGGATGGCGTCAACGAAATCCATGAACTCACGGAAAGCCTGCAAATGACACTTGCGCATGAGACCGCGCTTGCAGCCTCGCTGCTCAAACAGATCACGCGACACGAGAAAATCAACTCGGCGGCATTGGGCAATATCGTGCGCCAACTCCACGTCCATGTCGTCGCGCGCAGCGCAGGCGACCCCAATTGGCCAAGGCCGGTCTGGGGATTTGGTCAGCGGGAAACATATGAACCAGCCGATGCCGCCGCCCTGATCGAGCGTGTTTTTCAGGGCTTGACCATGGCGCAGCAGCAATCCGCGGAAGCTGCGCCATGACGGACACGACCATGTTCTCTTTGCTCTCAGGCCCGGATATCCCGGTTGCCTTCACCGGAAATCCGCTGGAACGTCTTTCCGAGAAACGAGGCACGGAGACGCTCCAAGCGGCCATAACCCATGCGGAGGCGGTTTTCATCGGTTTTTGCCAAGGCAAACCGGTTATTCAGCGATTGAGCGAGGTGCAGGTCCGGTGCCATTTCACGCTTGGCGAACTGGACGTGTTATCGCCGGAACTTGGCGCGGCGGTGCTGCTCGGATTTCTGGATGGCAAGCCACATTTGGCGGTTCCGGTGCCGCTGGCGCCCGATCGCCTGCCGTCACCCTTTGACGCCTCCGACATTCGCCCGCTGTTTGCCGGAAATCTGCTGCCGCAGCCGGTACTCGGTGAAATCGCGCAGGCCGCCGCCTTGCTGTCGTGGAATGCCAGCTGCCGTTTCTGCGGCAAGTGCGGCCATGCCACCCGTTCCGACGCTGGCGGCTACAAGCGCGTGTGCAGCAACTGCCAGAGTGAACACTTCCCGCGCACTGACCCGGTCACCATCATGCTGGTCACGCATGGAGAGGCGTGTTTGCTGGCGCGCAGTCCGCGGTTTCCCGAAAAAATGGTGTCGTGCCTTGCCGGTTTTGTTGAACCTGGCGAAACCATTGAGGCAGCGGTGCGGCGTGAGACGCTGGAGGAAGCGGGCATTCGCGTCGGGCATGTCGCCTATGTGTCGAGCCAACCCTGGCCGTTTCCCCACTCGCTGATGATCGGGTGCATGGCCGAGGCTCTGAACGACGACATTGTGCTTGAAAAGGACGAGCTTGACAGCGGCGGCTGGTTCACGCGCGCCGATGTTCATGCGATGATCAATGACGCGCATCCAGAGGGAATGCAGGTGCCGCCGGCCGGGTCGATTGCGCACTATTTGATACGGCGGTGGGCGGGATA
>JANNRN010000370.1:0-1881 GCA_031401375.1 Phyllobacteriaceae bacterium
GGTCTGATGATCATTATCGGCGTATTGGTCATTGGGCTGACAATAGCGGCGCTGGCGCTGAAGGGCCGTGACCATCGCGGAGTGCGCAGTCTTGCCTATCTCGCTTTTTCTGCCGAAGTCTTGTACCTCGCCAATGTCACCGTCGGCTCCATCATCGGGCAGTCGGCGTTCTTCTTCCTGATCGGCCTGTTCGTGATCTTGCTGGCTTTCCTTGTGGTCAGGATCGAACGGCGGTTCAAACAAAGTAATGCGGGGGCCGTGTAATGCTGGACTTTCTGCGCAGAAACAGGCTGTTCGCGGCGCTCACCGTTGCGCTGATCCAGTGCGCGATCCTTGGCTACATGATCCAGAGCCGCGCCTCGATCCTGAAGAACGGCACCGAGATCGTGCTCAAGACCGAGCCAATCGATCCGCGTGATCTTTTGCGCGGCGATTACGTGACGCTCGGCTATTCCATCTCGCAGTTTGCCGCCACGGAGATTGCCGGAGGCTCAAACACCTTCCTTGATGAGGCAACGCCGGTCTATGTGGCTTTGAAGAAAGATGCCGACGGCAGCTGGCAAAAGAGCCGCGTGTCGATCACGCGTATTTCCGATTTGAAGCCGGACGAAGTTCTGATCGCCGGACGTTCCGCCAACGGATTTACGCCGCAGACCAGCGACAATGTTCGTGTGAATTACGGTATCGAACGCTTTTACGTGCCGGAAGGCGAAGGCAAGCCGATTGAGGAAGCACAAGGCGAAAGGCGCATTGATGCGGTATTGATGGTGGACGCAAACGGCAGGGCGCAGATGAAAGCATTACGCGACAACGGCGTCGCGCTTTACGAGGAGCCGATTTATTGAATCAGTGAGCGGGCGCGACGCGCGTGCATTCTCCACAGTTTCGGAGGTTGAGTCATAACAGGCTTGCGCTTAAGTGTCTGTTCAAGAATTCAATATCGAGGGTCAGATGGTGTGGTTTTGTGAGCACCGGAGCAGAGCGAACTTATGTTCGTGAGCACCGGAAGCGGAAGAAAACCGCATCAGATGGCCACGAGATTGAATTGTGAGACAGACACTAAGAGAGTTCGAACATTTCTGGAGCGTGCCTTGAATTACAACTATGTTCTGCCGCCATTGCCCAGTTTCAGGCGCTGGTGGAGGCTGTACCGGGATTTTGCGGGCAACTCCGAAATCAGGGTGCTCGAATACGAAAACCTCAGGGGAAAGCATATCAGCGGACGTATCCTGGATGTCGGTGGCGGACAGCGGTCGCGCACACGCAGATACCTGCCCAAGGGCCTGGAGCCCGATTCGATCAATATCGATCCGAACATTCAGCCTACCCATCTGATCAGTCCAGGTGCCCCGTTTCCCATCGCCGATGACACCTATGACGGCGCGGTTTGTTTTAACACGCTGGAACATGTCTATGACGCAAAAGCCATTCTCAGCGAAACGCTAAGGGTGCTCAAACCCGGGGCCGCCGTGCACATCACCGTGCCCTTCATGTTTCGCATACACGCTCATCCCGACGACTATTTCCGGGCAACGCCAAGCTGGTGGCGCCGGACACTCGAGGACGTGGGCTTTTCGAGTGCCGAGCTGACTCCCCTTGTGTGGGGTCGCAACGTGGCCGCTGGCATGATTGGAGGCTATCGCGGTATTCTGCCAAAAGGCATGGGCATGCATCTCGCCCATTTCAGGGACATCATTTATGCAAAGGTCATGTTCGCAGGCAAGTCCTGCTATGAGGGCAAACGCGGCGATCGCGTCTGCGCCGTATCAGCTGGCTGGTTCATTACTGCGACAAAGTGAGTGACAGGAGCTGCATGACCAAGAACCTCAAGATGCTGTGGAGGCGCGCGTGGGATCTCAACGTCCTGCGCCTTCATGGTGT
>JANNRN010000371.1:0-2074 GCA_031401375.1 Phyllobacteriaceae bacterium
TGTGGGTGCGATGAACGGTTGCTGGATTTCCTGAAACACCGGCAGCGCTTCAAGCTTGCCGCAATGGGCCATCAGCGCCGGATAGTGCGCC
Source organism: Phyllobacteriaceae bacterium (assembly GCA_031401375.1). Lineage (GTDB taxonomy): Bacteria > Pseudomonadota > Alphaproteobacteria > Rhizobiales > Rhizobiaceae > JANOYJ01. The sequence goes on from JANNRN010000371.1 coordinate 92, forward strand.
AATGAAACCAGCGCGGGAAGCGACTCGCTGACATGGCGCAGCGCGCAGGCGACGGCGATGTCGGCATGCCCGGGCCGGTTGCCAAAGAAATACTCATCCGGCTTCAGCGCGCATTCAGCTTCGAGCGCTGCAAGCGTTGCCTGAATTTGTGAACGCCAGCGATCAACAAACACTTTTGACGGATTATCGTGCAGGCGTTCAACATAAAACAGGCTGACCGCCTTGTCGGCCAGACCGGTAGCCATCGATGCGATTTTCATCGCTTGATGACGCGCCGGCTCCTTGGCCGGAAACAGTGTGCGCCCGTCTGGCGCCAGAGCGTCGATATAGTCGATGATGGCGTGGCTCTCGATCAGGACATCGCCATTGCCGAGCACAAGGGTTGGCACGCGGATCAGCGGGTTCAGCGCCTGCAGCCTGTCAGCGTCACCGAAGACGGACCAGGGTCGGTGCTCAAAGGCAATCCCATAGAGCCTCAGCGCGATGGCGACGCGGCGGACGAAGGACGAATCGTATTGGCCGATCAGGATCATGGAAAGAGTTCCCGTTCCGGCTTAGCTTCGCATGGGCGAGGCGGCCCCGGCAACGCGGCAAAGCATGAAATTGCCTGATGGAAAATCACCCGTTTTCGTGAAGCGCGGCGGTTTCATTGAGGATCCAGTCCCGGAATGCGGTAATGCGCGGGTCTTGGGCGGTTTGCTCGGGATAGACCAGGAAATAGGCAAATTCGGACGGCACCTTGATGCTGAGCTCGAATGGCCGGACCAGCCGCCCCTCGGACAGATCATTGGCGACCATGGCGAAATCCGCCAGCGCCACGGCATCGCCGGTCATTGCCGCGTCCACTGCGTTGGACGAGGTTGCGAACACGATTGTGTTGCTGTCGTCAAAATCGTTAATGCCGGCCGCCGCCATCCACATGCGCCAGTTTGGCCAGGTCACGCCCTGGCGCGACCATTCGATGTGGGCGAGCGTGTGATGGAGAAGGTCGCGCGGCTCTCTCAACGGTTTGCCGGAGGCCAGAAGGCGCGGGCTGCAGACCGGCACGATGACGTTGTGGAACAGGCGGCTGGCGCTAAGACCTGGATATCTTCCAGTGCCGAAGCGGATGGCCACATCGATGTCATCCACCTCGAAATCGCGCACCTCGTATGAAATGTCGAAGCGAAGATCGATATCGGCGTGAAGTTTGCGGAAGTGCTCGACGCGCCGCATCAGCCATTTTGTTGCAAATTGCGGGTCGACCGTCACTTTCAACTGCGCCGTGCCGCGCGCCGCCTTCTGCGCCTTCGAGATCGCGCGGCTCATCACATCCAGCGCGTCAGCCGCCGCCTCGCACAAGATGACGCCCGGCTCGGTCAGGCGGATGGTGCGGCTGGTGCGCGTGAAAAGCTTCACGCCGAGCTGCTCCTCAATCTCTTTGATCTGAAAGCTGACAGCCGCCGGCGTCAGCCCAAGCTCATCCGCCGCGCGGGTGAAGTTGAGATGCCTGCCCGCCGCCATAAGTGTCCGCAAGGCGCGCATGCCGGGAATGAGACGCATTTTATCTTCAAGAAAAAATTACTGATGTGAAAAGAACTACTCGTTTCCCCTAGTTAAGTCAATGCGGCAGAATGGGGACAGTAAGTGAACATCAAGCAAAACTTGATATCAAAAAAAGGAGACCTGCCATGTCCAGGATCGCACTCAACCCCGTTTCGCCCACCATTTCAGAACGCCTGCACGCACTGCAAGAGCGCCTCTTTGCCGGAAAAAGCAGACAGGGACGCCTCTACACAAATTTGAAAGACCTGCCGGATCATCTGTTGCTGGATATCGGAGTTGACCCGCGCAGTGTGCCGGGCAGCGCGGATGACGTGATCGCCCGGCCAGACTTGCTCTACAAGGGGCCCGCTGCGGCGGTCTTTCGAACCGCCGCAAAATCGTGAGGACGTATTTCGTTGACAGCGCGCTTGATTTCCCTTTCGGCTGCGCCCTTTAGGC
>JANNRN010000372.1:0-11283 GCA_031401375.1 Phyllobacteriaceae bacterium
TGATTGCCGCCAAAGCCTCGGTCGGCGAAAACACGCCTGGCATCGTCACCATGCCGTGATGGGCGGCACGGGCCAGCACTTCACCATCGACATTCGGCGTGACGAGGAGATTGCCGCCTGAATCATGCAGGCGGTCGACATTTTCGGCGCTCAGTACTGTTCCGGCGCCGACATAGGCGCCTTTGGGCGCCATGTCCGCCAAAATCTTGATTGAAGCAAATGGATCGGGCGAGTTGAGCGGAATCTCGACCATCTCAAATCCGGCGTCGAACAGCGCCTCGCCAATGTCGGCAATCTCGCCGCTCCTGACGCCGCGCAAAATGGCGACCAGGCCGCGCTTTAGTTTCGGCCATGCTGCGGATTTCATGCGGACTTCCTTTCCGGCGCTGTCCAGAATGCAGAGGCGGCTGTGAACAGCCCCGTGCGAACAACCGCCTCAGCATCGACCGGATCAACCTCGTATCCCGCCAGCGCCAGCGCGGCTTCATAGAGTGTACCAAGGCGGCCGCTGCCGACAAGAACAATGCGCGGTGATTGAAAAGACTTGCGGGCGGCTCCAATTTCGGCGCCGATCAGCAATCCAGACAGGATTGCGGACGCCCGTTCTCGCGAAAGCCCGTGCAACAGCCCGGCTGCGCGGATGGCGAAGAGCCGCGAGGTCAGAAGTTCCGGTGACTTGATCAGCTCAGCGCAAGTCTGGAGAAAATCGGCATTGCCCGGTTGAACGCGTGCTGCCGGATCAACGCTGTGCTGCAGGAGGGATGCGGTCGAAAAAAGGTTGTACAATTCACCGGTCAAGAACGTCGTGAACCCCGTTACGATGCGTCCACGAAGGCCGACCCATTTGCAGTGCGTGCCCGGCATGCAAACAGTCGCCTCATCCGGAAAGTCCGGAAGCCCGAGAAGTTGGGTTTCTTCGCCGCGCATGACGTCTGGCGCGTCAAGGCTCTTTTGGGCAATGCCCGGGAGGATGCGGATGTCACGGCTGGAGCCTTGGATTCTCACCGCGCTGAGCAGTACATTGTCGAGCGAAGCGGGTGTCTCGACATAGGGCGCCTCCAGCCAGCCCTGCCTTGACCCGGCCATTCCGCAGATCACCACCGGCAGCCCCGCCGGAACCTTCATTTCGGACAATCTGCTGTCCAGCACGGCGGCGAAATTTTTATCGGCTACCCTTGTGAGACCCTGTTCGCTGCGATGTTCCTTGATCGGCGCGCCATCGCGGGCAAGGAGCCAAAGGCGGAAGTTGCTGGTGCCCCAATCAGCTGCAACACAAAACGGATCCGGGATCATCATGCCGTTCATCTCCCGTCAATTTCATTGCCTTCGACAACCCACATGCCTTGCGGGAAGGCGAAGGGCAGGACTATTCCAGCTTGATGCAGCGATGCGCCCGTCAGGATCAGTCCGTCCGGTTCCGTCAGCGGCGTCTCAAAGTGGCGCGTGGCGCGATCAGCCATGTGCTCGGGATTTACAAGTTTCACGCTGTAGCGGGCCTTCGGATCCAGTCCGGCAAGCCGAAGGGGCTGCACGGTTTCGTCGCGCAGGCTTTCGATCGAACCCGAGAACAGAATGAAGCGCTTGCGATTATTTGAAACAGTCATTTGGGCCAGAGACTCGGTGGTTGGAGTCTCGAGCCGGTATTGGCGGCCAGCGTGAAGCAGGGTCCGGTTCGCCTTGTAAAAAGCAGTCCAGCGGCTGAGCTCATCAGCCTCCGGACCGGAAAGCTCACGCAGATCCATTTCAAAGCCCATATGTCCGGTGGCGGCGACCAAAGCCCGGAAAGCCATGGACAGTTCGCGCCCCGAGGTATGGCAATGCCGCGGCCCGACATGGCTGCCGACGATCTCGGGCGGCAGAAATTGCAGGGCGGCGTTTTGCATGATCCAGCGTTCATGCGCGTCATTGGAATCGGAAAGCCACACGCGCTGCGTTCGCCGCAGAATGCCGTAGTCGATGCGCGCGCCACCTGAGGCGCAACTTTCGATTTCGACGTGCGGATGTTTGGCCGCCAGCCTGTCGATCAGGGCATAGACAGCATCTGTTTGCCGGCGGAGCAACCCAAAACCATACCGGTCAACGGGCAAGGTCAGATCGCGGTTCATGTCCCACTTGAGGTATTCGATCCGGTTTTCGCTGAGGAGGGCGTCAAGCCATCCATAAAGCCAGTCGCAGACCTGCGGATTGGAAAGATCAAGCACATGCTGGTTGCGCGCCGTCATCTGCTCGCGCCCGAGCGCAGCAATCATCCACTCGGGGTGCGCCCGGGCAAGGTCGGAATCTGGATTGACCATCTCTGGCTCGACCCAGATGCCGAATCCCATGCCAAGGCCGTTCACGTAGTCAATCAGCGGCTTCATACCGTCCGGGTACTTTCGCTTGTCGACAAAAAAATCACCGAGACCTGACGTGTCATCATCCCGCTTTCCGAACCAGCCATCGTCCAGCACAAAACGTTCAGCGCCGAGCGCCGCGGCACGGCCTGCCAAGTCCTTCAATTCTTCCATGTCATGGCGGAAGTAGACCGCTTCCCAGGAATTGTAATGCACCGGCCGTGGCCGCGGTGGAGCGGGCAGGCGCAGTATCGACGCGCGAACATGCGTCTGGAATGCATGTGCCAGACCGTTGCGGCCTTCGCTCGAAAAGCCGAGAAAGGCCCTGCCTGAGGAGGCGGACCGTCCGGCCTTCAGCGGCGCCGGTTCACCGATACCGGCGAGAACGGCAACGCGGCCATCGCTCAGACGCTCTGCCGCAAGCTGATGGGTGCCGGAAAAACCGAGATGAAGAGCGCATACTTCACCCGCCATCCAGGTGCATCCGGGCTGGGGAAACAGCATGGCCGGGAAATGATCGTGGCCGGTGCGGCCGCGTCTTGACTGGCGCAGATGCACGCCGCGCGACAGCGGCACTTGGCGTTCACCGAACTCCTGCGTCCAGCGCCCGGCATATTCGATGAGATGGCTGGTGTTTGCCGGAATGCTCATTACCGGTGCGGACAAGAAGTGCAGAATGATCCGGCCTTCTGATTCCAGAAATGCCTCGGCCTCTATGATTCCCGAAATCCGGTTTGACTGGAACTCCGCCCGATAGGTCAGCGCGTATTTCGTATCAACAAGCGTGAAGCGCAGATGATCGGGCACGGCCGTCACCTCAGTCGTTTCGAACTGTGTCAGAACCGGGCGTCCCTCGGGATCAAATGCCTCGATCCCGCAGAAGCCGTGATAACCGCGGCCTTGTTCGGGACAAATGGACAGATCGGGCGAATAGTCTGCAAGGGCCCCGGGCCGAGGCCTCTGCTGACCCCGGACCAGGGCCAGCAGATCTTCGTCTTGCGGCAGCGGCGCGCCCCAATATGCCACGCACGGCATATGCCGGTCGTATGAAACCAAGACCAAGGTCTGCGCGGGCGTATCAAGCCGCCACGCCGAAGGAGACGCCTTGTCCGCCATTTCTACCCCTTGGTCGCGCCGAGGGTCAGACCTGCGATAAAGTGCTTCTGCATCGCAAAGAACATGATGACAGGCGGCAGGGCGGCGACAATCGCGCCGGCCGACACCAACTGCCATTGCGCAACCCATTGCCCGTTCAACGAGAACAGACCAGCGGTCACCGGCTGCGTATCTGCGCCCTGCGTCAAAACGGTTGCCCAGAAGTACTCGTTCCAGATGAACGTGAAAATCAGCACGGACAGCGCGGCAATCGCCGGTCGCATCAGCGGTATGACAATGTGCCAGAATATCTTCCACTCCGACACGCCTTCGACGCGCGCGGACTCGATCAGCTCAAACGGCAGCCCCTTGATGAAGTTGCGCATGAACAGCGTGCAGAAGCCGGTCTGGAAGGCAATGTGAAACAGCGCAAGACCGGTAAAAGAATTGTAAAGGCCCATATTCAAGGTCAGATCGCGCACCGGCACCATGAGGATCTGGAACGGCACGAAGTTGCCGGCCACAAACAGGAAGAACAGGAAGAGGTTTGACTTGAACCGGTATACCGCCAGCGCAAACCCCGTCATGCATGAAAGCGCAACCGTGCCGATCACCGTGGGTATCGTCACGAAGAACGAGTTGCGCATGTATTTGCCAAGATCGGTGTTGGCAAAAATGTCGTAATAATTCGAGAAAGCGAAAGTGCTCGGCATCCCAAAATAGTTACCGGCGGCAAGGTCTCCGGCAGGCTTCACCGATGTCAGGGCAACACCGAACAGCGGGAACAGCCACAGGATCAGGGCGAGCGGAAGAGCGATCTTGTAAAGTGTCTGGACAGTCGCACTGCTGCGTTCAATGGGTCTGGGAAACATCGCGCTTAACTCCCCCGTTCGTCACGCACCATCTTCCAAATGAAGCCGGTGATGAACAACATCATGATGGCGAACAGCACGACGGCAATGGCAGCGCCATAACCCATGCGATAACCATATTCAGATAGCGCCGTCTCGTACATGTAGAATGACAGAACCCGGCTTGAGCCATAAGGCCCGCCGTCCGTCATGATCGAGACCAGGTCAAAGGACCGCAATGCGCCAATGACGGTAACGACCACTGCAATGAACGTGGCGGGTCGCAGCTGCGGGATGATGACGTACCACAGCAGGCTCCAGCCCCTGGCGCCATCAAGACGCGCCGCCTCGATCTGGTCCGGAGATACATTGTTGAGGCCGGTCAGATACAGGATCATGCAATAGGCAATTTGCGGCCAAAGTCCTGCGGCGATGATGCCATAAGTCACGAAACGCTCGTCGGCGAGAATGGCGACGCCGGTGCCGGTCAGCCATTCGATCAGATTGTAGAACAATCCGAAGTTCGGCGCATAGAACCAGGAAAACAACAGGCCGACGACGACCTGGCTGATCACGAACGGGAAGAAAAACAGCGACTTGTAGATTCGAATCCCGGTGACGGTCTGATTGAGAAAAATCGCGATGAAGAGACCGGCAGGGACTGCCAGCAGGAATAGGACCAGCCACAGAACGTTGTTCTTCAGGGACGTGTAGAACGCTTCGTCGCCCCACAATTCGCGATAGTTGGCCAACCCAATCCAGGTCTTTTGACCAAGACCATCCCAATCAAAAAAACTCAGCCACATGGACTGGAATATCGGGATAATGACGTAAAGGAGAAACATGAAGAGGCCGGGGGCCAGGAACAGCCACGGAGCCAGGACACGTTGATTTTTGCGCCACCAGGAATAGGTCGGCGCTGCTTGTGCATCCGTCATGGTGATAGCCATGGTCTCTCCTCCAGATCATGAACAAAATCGTATGCTTCAGTCTCGAGTGATCAAAATTTCCAGACGAACAGTTTCGAACAAGAAAAGTGATAAAAAGGTCGAAGGGCGGCCCGCGTGAGCCGCCCTTCGTATTGTTACTTGTAAGCCTTGGCGCGCACGCCTTCGAGGCGCTCAAGAATCTTGTCGATATTGTCAGGCTTGACCATGAATTCCTGGAAGCCCTCCATACCGGCCTTCGCCATTTCGGCTGGCGCATCGCGGTCAAAGAACTGTGCGAGTGCGTAAGCATTCGACAGCATGGCGAAGCCTGAATCCAGGAACGGATCTGCAGGTTTGGCCGACTTGTTGTTCACCGGCAGTTGGCCGAGAGCCTCGTTGAGCTTGGTCTGAACCTCGGCGGTTGCAAGGAATGCAAGGAACTTTTTTGCATCTTCCTTGTTTTTCGCGCCTACCGGAATGTGCATTGTGTCCGTCGGCGCATCTTCCGCCATCGGGATCGACGCATCAATTGCCGGGAACTGGAAGAAACCAAGTGTGTCATTGGTCATGCCTGCTTCCTTCAGCGGCGCAACGGCAAAGTTGCCCATCAGGTAGGTTGCAGCCTTGCCCTGCGCGAGCAGCGGAAGCGCGTCCTGCCAGTCGATGGCGGCGTGGTTGGCAGTCACGTAGCCGCCCTTGATCAGCTGGGCCCAATTTTCAAAGGTCTTTTTTACCTTTGCGTCGGTCCAGGCGACCTTGCCGGCGGTCAGGTCCATGTGAAACTCATAGCCGTTGGTGCGCAAGTTCATGTAATCGAACCAGCCGCCCGAGGGCCATAGAGCCTTGGTGCCGGTGGTGGTGCAGTCGATACCAGCCGCCTTGATCTTTTCGCAAGCCGTCATGAAGTCGGCCCAAGTTTTCGGCACTTCCACGCCAACCTTCTTGAACACGTCCTTGTTGTAGTACATGCCCCACTGATAATAGGTGTAGGGCACGCCCCACTTCTTGCCATCAATGGTCATCGACGCTGCGGCCGACTTCAGCGTTTCGTCGAGGCCATTGGCAGCCCAGACATCCGAGACGTCTTCAAACTGGCCAGCATTGACGAAGGGCGCCATGCGGTTGCCGGCATACCAGTTGACGATATCCGGCGCATCGGCAGTCAGGAAGTTGCGGATGGCGGTTTTGTAGCCTTCGTGGTCGAACAGGTTCTGTTTGACCTTGACGTCCGGATTGGCAGCTTCGAAATCCTTGATCAAGGCTTCAAAAGCGGCTTTCGGCGCTGGATCGGATGTATCGGTATTGATGACCAGTTCACGCTGCTGGGCAAAGACAGAGGTCGAAAGCAGAAGCGCCATTGACGCACCTGCAAGAGTTTTCTTCAAATGAAGGTTCATATCGGTTTTTCCTCCCAGGTTAACCGTTGGGGCCGCCCCGCATCCTCCCTACGCAAGGCGAGGAGACAATTCGCCTCTACGCGGGGGAGAAATGGGCAGCAAGTCTCTCGTGTTCAAATTCCATTATTTGGAACACGGTTTGACTAAGCGGAATTATCATGCTATTGAAACAAAAAAGTCAAGCGCCTCATGCGCCCCAGCTGAATTTAGTTTGTGATTGACCAAATGCTATCGCGCAACGACGAAACAAAGACGGAGAAAGACACCGGCACGCTTGGAAAGGCGGTGGCGGTGCTTGAAGCCATTGCGTTGTCGGATACCCCCATGCGCTTCACCGACCTGCTTGCCCGGGTGCCGCAGCCAAGGGGCACCCTGCACCGGCAGGTGACCAACCTCATCGACGAAGGCTTTCTTTCGGTGAGCCGCGATCAGACCTACGAGCTTGGCCTGCGTTTTCTGACATTTGCCGCGAAGACGTGGTCGAAGAACAGATTTCGCGAGGTGGCCGAACCGTTGCTCCAGCAATTGCATGATGCGACTGGCGAAACGATTCATCTGGGCGTTCTGGCCGGCGCGGAAGTCGTCTATCTCGACAAAGTCGAATCCCGCCAGGCGGTTCGCATGTATTCGCAAATTGGCAACGCTTCCCCGACTTATTGCACGGGAGTGGGCAAGACAGCCCTGTCGACGTTGTCGGAGCATGAAGTGCGCCTGCGCCTCGACGGCGTGGAGTTTCGCCAGTTTACTCCCTCCACGTTGAAGAACATCGAGGCGCTGCTGGCCGAATTGCAGGAAATCCGCGATTCCGGATTCGCGTTTGACCGCCAGGAACATGAACCGGGCATTCATTGCGTCGCTGCGCCCATCCGCTCGCAAGGCGGGCTCATTCTTGCCGGGATTTCGGTCACGGCGCCGTCGTTTCGCGTGTCGATGCAGCAGTTGGAGAACTGGGCGGGCCTTGTTTGTGACACGGCAAAAGCCATTGAGAGAGAAATCAACGCGAGGCTCAGTCCCCGCGCGTGAACAATTTGTGCAGCAACTAAAAAAGGGAGGTAGTGCATGTCTGGATTAACTTTGCGCGGTGTCAAAAAGTCCTTTGGCACCGTCAATATCATAAAGGGTGTCGATCTTGACATTAACGAGGGCGAGTTCTGTGTTTTTGTCGGCCCATCGGGCTGCGGCAAGTCAACGCTGCTGCGTTTGATTGCAGGCTTGGAGGAAGCAACTTCCGGCACCATTTCGATTGGCAACAAGGACGTGACGCATGTCGAGCCGGCGGATCGCGGCGTTGCCATGGTGTTTCAATCCTATGCGCTGTATCCGCATATGTCGGTTGAAGAAAACATGGGCTTCGGCCTGAAAATGACCGGTACGGATCATGCTGTTGTCCAGCAGCGGGTCGGCAAGGCCTCGAAAATACTTCACCTTGACCAATTGCTTGACCGCAAGCCCAAGCAGCTCTCCGGCGGCCAGCGTCAACGCGTCGCAATCGGCCGCGCCATTGTGCGCGAACCAAAGGTGTTCCTATTTGACGAGCCATTGTCCAATCTTGATGCGGAACTGCGCGTGCAGATGCGCCTCGAAATTGCCCGCCTGCATCAGTCTCTGAAAGCAACAATGGTGTATGTGACCCATGACCAGGTCGAAGCGATGACGCTTGCCGACAAGATTGTGGTTCTGCGGGGCGGCATTATTGAACAGGCCGGCGCTCCGCTGGTGCTGTATGACGACCCCGACAATCTGTTCGTCGCCGGCTTCATCGGATCGCCGCGGATGAACATGCTGAAGGGAAAAGTCGAGGCGGCAAAGGGCAACGAGGTCAAGATCAGCGTGCCGGAACTTGACGTTTCGTTCATCAAAGAGCTCAAGGATGCCGCCAAGGCTGTTGGCAAGAATGCCGTTGTGGGCGTGCGGCCTGAGCATTTCGAAATGGACGGTTCGGTGAAATTCACCACCAAGATCGATGTTGTCGAAAACCTTGGCGGTCAGGCCTATGTCTATTCAAAGAGCTCGCAAGAACATCCGCTGACCATCGAGCTTCGCGATCAGCGCGGCATCGTCCACGACACCTCGATAACGACCGGCTTCAATCCCGGCCGCGTTTATCTGTTTGATGCCGATACAGGCCTGCGCCTGAGGTAATACACCGAGGACTCATTGGGCCGCCTTCATCGGGCGGCCCTTGATTTCGGCGGTCTGAACCGTCACAGACACTGCGGAACGTTTTTTGCAATCTCCGACGATGAAAGGCCAGGCATGGCGCTGTCGATTGCGGTCCAGATGGACCATATCAGCAAAATCAACATTTCGGGCGACACGACTTTTGCACTCTGCCTGGAGGCGCAGAACCGGGGACATCGGCTATTTCACTATGTTCCAGACCAATTGTCGCTGCGCGGCAATTGCGTCACTGCCAAACTGGAGCCCCTGACCGTCCGGGACGCACCGGGCGAACATTATTCACTTGGTGCGCCGGTAAAGACAGACCTTGCCGAGATGGACGTCGTCTTGCTGCGGCAGGATCCGCCATTCGACATGCATTACATCACCAACACGCATTTGCTTGAGCGCGTGCATCCGAAGACACTGGTGGTGAACGATCCCGCATGGGTGAGGAATTCACCGGAGAAAATCTTTGTCATGGAGTTTTCCGATCTGATGCCGGAGACGCTGATCACGCGCGATACGAACGAGATACTCGCCTTTCGCCGGGAATTCGGCGACATCATCCTGAAGCCGCTCTACGGCAACGGCGGCGCCGGGGTGTTCCATCTGCGTCAGGATGACCGCAATCTGTCCTCGCTTCTTGAAATGTTCGCCTCGCTGACGCGCGAACCGCTCATCGCCCAGCGCTATCTTGAGGATGTGCGGACCGGCGACAAGCGCATCATCCTGATTGACGGTGAGCCAGTCGGCGCCATCAATCGCGTACCTGCCGCCCATGACGCCCGCTCCAATATGCATGCCGGGGGGCGGCCGGAGAAAACAGAACTCACCGCGCGCGAGCGGGAGATTTGCGAACGAATCGGCCCCTCTCTGCGCGAGCGCGGTTTTGTTCTTGTCGGCATTGATGTCATTGGCGATTTCATGACCGAGATCAATGTGACGTCTCCCACCGGCATCCGCGAGATCAAGCGGTTTGGAGGCGCGGATGTGGCGGCGCTTTTCTGGAACAGCGTCGAGGCCAAGCGCGTGTAGCGGCAGGAGAACATCTGTTCTCATTATTCAATCCAACACAACTTGAATGCACGCTTGGCGATAATTCGTTCTATTTTTGTTCTTTTCATTTGCATATTTCTGTGCTTTGTTGCGACCAACAGGGGAAATCTCTGCAACCTGCCTGACTTTGGTTGCAGGCACTCGGGGAAAGCCAGATGGTCGCGCGGGTCAGTACAATTGCGTTTCAAGGCATTGAGGCCATTCCGGTTGACGTGCAGATCATGTTGGGGCCCGGCAAACAGAACATGCACATCGTCGGGCTCGCCGACAAGGCAGTGGCCGAAAGCCGTGAACGCGTTCAAGCGGCCCTGCACGCCTCGGGTCTGTCGCTCCCGCCGAAGAAAATTACGGTAAACCTTGCGCCAGCGGACCTGCCAAAGGAAGGAAGCCATTATGACCTGCCGATCGCGCTCGGCCTTATGGCGGCGCTCGGGGCCATTCCCGCCGACGCCTTGCAAGGTTTCGTGGTCCTCGGCGAACTGTCGCTGGACGGAACCATTGCAGCGGTCGCGGGCGTTCTGCCGGCGGCAATCGGCGCCAATGCGATGGGGAAAGGCCTCATCTGCCCGCATGAATGCGGGCCCGAGGCTGCATGGGCCGGCGAGAACATGGACATCATTGCGCCGCGCAGTCTTATTGCGCTCGCCAATCATTTCCGCGGCACCCAGGTCATCAGCCGGCCGGAGCCAGCGGTAAAGCCGCAAACCGATGATTTTCTTGATCTTTCCGACATCAAGGGCCAGGAGACTGCAAAGCGCGCTTTGGAAGTGGCGGCGGCGGGAGGTCATAATCTTCTGATGATTGGCCCGCCAGGTTCAGGAAAATCCATGCTGGCACAGCGGCTCGCTTCGATTTTGCCGCCGCTTTCGCCAAAGGAACTGCTGGAAGCGTCGATGATTGCCTCGGTGGCGGGGGAACTGTCTGATGGCAAGCTTTCGCTTCGACGCCCGTTCAGGGCGCCGCATCATTCCGCCTCAATGGCGGCCATGGTCGGCGGCGGAACACGGGCGCGTCCGGGAGAAGTGTCTCTGGCCCATAATGGTGTGTTGTTTCTCGACGAGTTTCCCGAGTTTACCCCTCAGGTGCTCGATTCACTGCGCCAGCCGCTTGAGACCGGCGATTGCATGATCGCAAGGGTCAATCACAGGGTTTCCTACCCGGCGCGCTTCCAGTTGGTCGCGGCGATGAACCCATGCCGGTGCGGTATGGCGGGAGAGCCCGGCATGAGTTGTGCCCGCGGACCGCGCTGCCAGAGTGACTATCAGGCGCGCATATCCGGCCCGATGATGGACCGGATTGATTTGCGCATTGAGGTTCCAGCACTCACACCCGGCGACCTCATCAGGCCGAACAAGCCCGAAAGCAGCGCCGTTGTTGCCGCGCGTGTGGCAAAAGCCCGGCACATCCAGCGCGAGCGGTTTGAAGAGCGCGGCCTGTTCGGCACCACCACCAACGCCCA
>JANNRN010000373.1:0-1958 GCA_031401375.1 Phyllobacteriaceae bacterium
TTGATGCTGTCGATTCAGGTCGTTCAATCGGTCCTGAAGGACGCAAGAATGCGTGAACAGGCGCATCTCATCCAGGGCGAAGTTGCGCGGCTGATGGAAGATGTGTCGCGCGTGGATGAGCGGGTGCGCAAACTTGCCGGACATTTTGCGATGGCGCAAAAGGATGTCGACGACGTGCTTGTCTCCACCGCCAAGGTCGCCAAACGCGGCCAACGCATCGAGGCGCTGGAGTTCGGCGAGTTGCCGGCCGCGCCCGCCCCCGATCCCGCGCCGCGTGTTGAGACGAAGTCCGGGCAATTGCGGCTGCGGGTTGTCGAGGGCGACGAATAGTTTTGCACAGTCGTTAATCCTCTTTAAGCCGCTGCTGCGTTTGCGCATAGCTGCCCTGCCTTTGCGCGACTGGCGGCAATTGACGTAAACGTCTATATTCCAGTCAACTTAAGGAGACTATTGTGACCACCCGTTCGAATACCTCATTTGTCAGCCAGATCATTTCCGCGATTTTCATGGGCCATGCCCTTACCGGCGGCGCGCGCTTTTCACGCCGCGATTTTGAATCCATGGCTTTGTCCAACAAGGACTTTCAGCGCAAGTTTCGCTGATTATTTCAGCGCCCGGGCCAAAGCGTTGCTCGGATAACACGTCGCTGCGACACCGTTTTTTGCCTGCCAATCGCCGATGGAACGCCTTGTCTTGAACCCCGGCAATCCGTCGGCTTTGCCAACGTCGTAGTCCTGCTTTTGCAAGGCGACTTGCATCCGCGCGATGTCAGACCGCAGCATCTTGTCGATGGGTTGCCATGGTGCGGCAAAGCGCTTTGCGCCGCCCGCAATGCGATCGGCAACATGGCCGATAAACAGCGCATAGAGATCGCTGATATTGTAACTCTTGATGACGTAGAAATTTGGCGTCGCCAGAAAAACCGGCCCGAAACGGCCTGACGGCAAGAGCAACATGTTTTCTGACTTGATGTCCTTGGGTGCAAGCGCTTTGCCATCCTGGCGGGTGATGCCCAGACTGAGCCAGTCCGAACCCGTTTTGCCCAGATCCGGCCCTTCAAGCGCACATGAGATACTGTCCGGCAGCAGCACCTCTGTTCCCCATCCGCGTCCGGCTTGCCAGCCAAACTGGATGAGATAGTTGGCGATCGACGCGAGCGTGTCGGGCACCGAGCTCCAGATATCGCGCCTGCCGTCACCGTCAAAATCAACGGCATATTTCAGATAGGAACTTGGCATGAATTGCGGTTGGCCAAGCGCGCCTGCCCATGATGTTTTCATCCCGGCCCGATCCATGTCGCCCTTTTCAAGGATTTGCAGCGCAGCCAGCAATTCAACCTGAAAGAAGTCCTTTCGCGCTGCCATGAAAGCCTTTGTGGCCAGAACGTCAAATGCGTCATAGGGGATTTTCACCGTGCCGAAACCGGATTCCCGGCTCCAGATGGCCAGAAGAATCTGGCGCGGCACACCGTATTTTTTCTCGATTGCAGTGAGTAGCTTGGCGTGCTGTTTCGCCCTAGCCTGCCCCCCTGACACAAGCGCTTGAATGGTCTTTTCCGAAAAGTAGTTGGCAGGCGAGGAAAACTCGGCCTGATGCTGATCCTTCGGCGGCTTCGGCTTGGTTCCGGGCATGACAAGATCGGGCAGGTCGAGATTGACCGAGACGTCGCCAAGTGCGGAATCAAAGGTTGCGCGCGAAATACCGCCCGCTTGCGCCTGCGGCCAAAGCGTTGTTTCAAGCCACGAACGAAACTGCGCATCGATGGCGGCCTTGCCCGCGGCAAATGCGACGTTTGACGTGATGAGGCAGAGGAGCAGGAGGGTTAGCATTATGAGAACAAGCAGGCTAGAGAAGTTTCTATCCCCCTCACCGCTGCCCCTCATCCGGCCCTTCGGGCCACCTTCTCCCCGCAAGAGGCAGGGAGAAGGGAACTGAGACGTCGGCGACCCCTTCTCTCC
>JANNRN010000374.1:0-6864 GCA_031401375.1 Phyllobacteriaceae bacterium
CGGCGAGGCAAGTCTGCCCCGCCAAGACCGCGACAATCAGCCCTCCGGCGGGAGAGCCGACGCGGCGCCCGGTAATCGCGAGAACCGGGACGGACAACCCCTGAATGATCCCGGCAAGAAGTCGCGCCGGCGGCGGCGGCGCAGGCGTGGGCGCGCGCGCGATTTGCCGGGCGCCGCAGCCCCGCAAGCCGCGCCATTGCCAAAGCGAAAAGGGCGCCGGCGCAAACCATCGCCGCATGCGCCTGCGCAGGCCCAAACCCCGAACGATTCGTTGCAGGGAACTGCAGGCGCTAACCCGCTTGGCGAAACAAATGCCGCGGCCCAGCCCGTGGTCCAGGCGGCAGCGCAGCCGTCTGCGCGGCCCGACCTGTTTGCAGCGCTTGATCTTGGCACCAATAATTGCAGGCTGCTGATCGCCGCGCCGACACGGCCGGGCCAGTTTCGCGTGGTTGATGCATTTTCGCGCATCGTCAGGCTTGGCGAGGGACTGACCGCAAACGGCAGGCTGAACGAGGTGGCGATGGACCGGGCGGTCGAGGCGCTGAAAATCTGCAGCGAGAAACTCGCCAACCGCAAGGTTTTCATGTCGCGGCTGATTGCGACCGAGGCGTGCCGGTCCGCCGAAAATGGCCAAGCGTTTCTGGAGCGGGTCACCTTCGAAACCGGACTTGTGCTGGAAATCGTTGACCGGGAGACTGAGGCGCGGCTGGCGGTTTCGGGCTGCGGGCCGCTGGTCAACCGCGAGATCGAAGCGCTGGTGCTGTTTGATATCGGCGGCGGCTCGTCGGAAATTGCGCTCATTGATCTCAAGCACCGCAAGTCACCGCATCTTGCCGATCACATTATCGCCTGGACCTCGCTTCCCGTCGGCGTGGTGTCACTGGCCGAGCGTTATGGCGGACATGACGTCAGCGCCGAAACCTATCAGGCCATGGTTGACGACGTGCTCTCCATGATCGGCCAATTCGCCGCGCGCCATATTCTGGGCGTGCGCGCGCAGGGAGACCGTTTTCACCTACTCGGCACGTCAGGAACGGTGACGACGCTTGCCGGAATTCACCTTGGCTTGCTGCGCTATGACCGAAGGCAGGTGGACGGGCTGTGGATGGAATCAAGGGATGTGACGGCCATGACGGAAAAGCTGATGTCCTGGACATTTGAACAAAGGGTCAATAATGCCTGCATCGGCGCCGAGCGGGCCGATCTGGTTCTCGGCGGATGCGCCATTCTTGATGCGATCCGGCAGACGTGGCCGAGCGAGCGCCTGCGTGTCGGCGACCGCGGTCTGCGCGAAGGGTTGCTGACGGAAATGATGACGTCCGCCGGCGTCTGGCGCCGCCGTTCAGTGCAGGAGTACCGGGTGTGAAGAAGCCAGCCAAGGGCGCAGGGGCGAGAGCCCTGCATGTGCGCGTCAAGAAATCCGGCTCGATCAAGGAGTCCTCGCGCCGCTGGCTCGAGCGGCATTTAAACGATCCGTATGTTCACAAGTCCAAGGCGATGGGCTACCGCTCGCGCGCCGCGTTCAAGCTCATCGAAATCAATGAGCGCTACAAGGTGCTCAAGCCCGGCATGAAGGTGATCGACCTTGGCGCAGCGCCAGGCGGCTGGTGTCAGGTGGCGGCGGAAATCTGCAGTTCCAGCAGCGACCACCCTTCGATTGTCGGCATTGACTATCTGGCAGTGGATCATCTTCCCGGTGTGGCCCTGCTGCAGATGGACTTCCTGGACGATGCCGCCCCGGACACGTTGATCGAAACGCTAGGCTGTCAGCCAGACTTCGTACTCTCCGACATGGCGTCTCCGACCACCGGCCATCGTCAGACCGATCATATCCGCACCATGCATTTATGCGAAGTGGCGGCGGACTTTGCCATCAAGGTGCTGAAGCCCGGCGGGCATTTTCTTTCCAAGACCTTTCAGGGCGGTACGGAAAATGAACTGCTCAATCTGTTGAAACGCAATTTCACCAGCGTGCATCATGTGAAGCCGCCGGCGTCCCGAGATGAATCGGTCGAATTGTACATTCTGGCAAAGGGCTTCAAGGGTCGTGACGCTGACCCCGCACTGGCGGAAACTGACAAGGAGTAGTTCATGAGTTTTTCGAACATCGCTGTCCTGGGGCTGGGCAAGGTCGGCCTGCTCGCGGCCAATCTTCTGCATGACGAAGGTTTCCGCGTCACCGGTTGTGATCAGCGCCCGCCCGCAACAGCGCAACGCTTTGCCGTCAAGACGATTGATGTGGGCTCTGTCGAGGCGCTCACCGGCGAACTTTCGATGCAGCATGCCGTGCTGTCATGTCTGCCCTATCATCTCAACAAGCACGTGGCGAAGATCGCCCATGGCCTTGGCATCCATTATTTTGATCTGACGGAAGATGTTCCCACCACCGAGATGATCTTTGAGCTCGCCAAGACCGCAAAAGGCGTGATGGCGCCGCAATGCGGACTGGCGCCGGGCTTTGTCGGCATTGTCGCCGCCTCGCAGATGAAGGAGTTCGACAAGTGCCGTTCGATCCGCATGCGCGTCGGCGCGTTGCCGCAGCATCCGACCGGCCTGATGGGCTACGCGTTCAACTGGTCGCCGGAGGGTGTGGTCAATGAATATCTGAACGATTGCGAAGTCATTGAAGGGGGCGTGCGCAAATGGGTCTCGGCGATGGAATGGCACGAGATCATCTATGTGAAGGGCACGCAGCTCGAAGCCTTCACCACATCGGGCGGGCTCGGCACAATGTGCGAAACCATGCTCGGCAAGGTTGATAATCTCGATTACAAGACCATGCGCTATCCCGGCCACATGAAGCTGATGAACTTCTTCTTCCACGAACTTCTGATGCGCGAGCGCCGGGCCGAGGCGGGCCAGATATTGACGCACGCCAAGCCGCCGGTCGATGAAGATGTGGTCTATGTCCATATCGCTTCGGAAGGCTTGATCGCCGGGCAATTGCTGCGCAAAGAGTTCGTGCGCGCCTATTACCCGATCGACCTTGCGGGCAGGCGCAATACCGCGATTGCCTGGACAACCTCGGCCTCTGTCGTGTCGGTGATTTCGATGGTGCGCAAGGGCTTTTTGCCGCAAAAGGGCTTTATCCGGCAGGAGGAGATTGCGTTCGAGGGGTTTCTGCAGACAGGGACGGGGCGGCTGTTTGAGTGAATCTGGCGGTGTTGCGGTTTGAGTTTGGCGGATGATGCCGAGGCGAGCTTCCGCACGGGAGCAGTGCGGGCATCAGCGTTATTCATCGTATCCTTGAATCGGTGACTGTCTCCAACCTACTGTTTTCACCCATTTGCGGACAGAAGACCGGTTTCCACTTTTTCTGGAATTTCTCTGGCAGCCGGCGTCATTGAAAATGACAGGTAAACTCGAACCTCGGCGCTGCCCCTCATCCGGCCCTGCGGGCCACCTTCTCCCCGCAAGCGGCGTGGAGAAGGGGTCTGAAACGCTGGCGATCCCCTTCTCCGCCGTTCTTGCGGGGAGAAGGTGCCCCGGTAGGGGTGGATGAGGGGCAGCGCTGAGGGTGAAGGATGCCCATCATTTTTCGAGTCGCAGAACACTGCCATTGTGACGAGTTTGAAACAGGTTGGTAGTTTGCGCCGTGCTTGCATTCAATGCGTTGGAACGGTTGGCCAATATCTAAATCCGGGGAGCGATTGTGACTGATGCTGCGGCCAATATCCGTCCCGATCGCATTGCGCTGGGCATCGCGTTGATCTTGCTGTCTACGCTGTTTACGTCGCTCCAGGACGTCATCTTCAAATACACCAGTGCGGATGTAACGCTTTGGCAGCTTTACGTGTTGCGTTCGCTGTTTCTGATCCCGGCATTGCTTGTCATCGCCTATATCTGGGGCGATGGAGCCGCATCCTGGCGTCAATCGTTGCGATTGTGGCCGATGCTTCGCGCCATCCTGTTCGTTCTGATGTATTTTTCGATGTATTAGGCAATCCCGGTTCTGCCGCTTTCAACAATTGCGGCGGGCATCTACACGGCCCCGTTGTTCGTGGCAGCGCTTTCTGCGCTGCTGATTGGCGAACCCGTGCGCCTGCGCGGCTGGCTCGCCATCGCGTTGGGGTTTATCGGCGTATTGGTGATCCTGAGGCCGGGAACCGAGGCATTCACCTGGCTGATGCTCTTGCCCGTTATGGCGGGCTTCTTCTATGCGCTTTCAGCACTCGTCACCAGAGCCAAGTGCCGCTCCGTGCCGCCGGCCTCACTTGCCTTGTCACTGAGTCTTGCTCTCTTGATCACCGGCGTTGTGGTCAGCGCGGCGCTCTACATTTGGCAACCGGCGCCTGCACAGATTGCGGTCTCACCGTTCTTGCTGGGTTCATGGGGCGCACTCGATGTTTCGCAATGGGGATTTGTCGCCATGCTGGCGGCGCTGATGGTCGGCAATGGCCTGGTCTTGCCCGCTGCCTATCAATCCGCCCCATCCGTTATCATCGCCACATTCGACTATTGCTACCTGATCTTTGCAACCCTGTTTGGCGTTGTCATCTTTTCCGAAATCCCGGATCGCCAAACGATCATCGGCATCTTCATGATTGCCGCAGCCGGTTTGATGGTGGCGCGCGCCTGAACCTCGAAGAATTCTGTCAGCTGCGGGATGTCCGAAGTGGGTCTGAAACTGTCGCTCACCCGATGGGTTTATGTGTTCACTCCCTGCCCATTCCGGAAACTCAACCATTGGCGCCACCAGCTTGACCAAACATTTGACCACGTGATGCGCGGAGCCTACTTTAGCTCGATGCACATTTTCTCGTGAGCCTTTGTGATGACCATCAATGTCAAGGTTGGGGAAGCCAAGACGCATCTCTGCGACCTTCTCGCAAAGGTCGAGGCAGGCGAGGACGTCGTGATTTCGCGTGGCAATCAGCCTGTCGCCCGGCTGGTCAGGATGAGCGACAGAAAAAGTGTTCAGGACGCGGTGGACGCGATACGCGCTTCGAGGAAATCCAATGGCCGGGTGACGACGGAGGAAATTCTTGAATGGCGCGACGAGGGAAGGAAATAGTATCCTCTCGTCGTGGATGGCGTGATCGCAGATGCATTGTTTCTTGAGGACAAAGATGACGAGTTGCCTGACATGGTTCTCGGAAAGCTCACAGTTCGTGAGGGCCCGGTCATTGGCGTGCGCTACTCGCAAAACTCGCCTTCCCATCCTGTCATTTCCGTGTTAGCTGCCGCTGCCAATCCTTCACGGGAACTTTTTCCGAGGCGCTGCCCATGGCGGTGCCGCTTTGCATTTCAGGGATAGGCAATGAGCAAAATCATCGAGACGTCCACGGGTGCGACAGCGCTTACTTTTGACGACGTGCTTTTGCAGCCCGGTCACTCGGAGGTGATGCCCGGCCAGACCGACATCCGCACGCGCATTGCCCGGGATATCGAGCTCAACCTGCCGATCATTTCATCGGCGATGGACACCGTTACCGAATCGCGCCTCGCCATTGCGATGGCGCAGGCGGGCGGCATGGGGGTCATTCACCGCAACCTGACGCCGGAATTGCAGGCTGAGGAAGTCCGTCAGGTGAAGAAATTCGAGTCCGGCATGGTGGTCAATCCGGTGACGATAGGACCTGATGCGACGCTTGCCGACGCGCAGCAGCTGATGGCCTCGCATCGCATTTCCGGCATCCCGGTTGTCGAGCCGTCGCGCAATCCGGGCGAGAAGACCGGCAAGCTCGTGGGCATTTTGACCAATCGCGACGTGCGCTTTGCCGAAAACCCGAACCAGAAAATCTATGAACTGATGACCAAGGACCGCCTGATCACGGTCCGCGAAAATGTCGATCCAGCCGAAGCCAAGCATCTTCTGCACCAGCACCGGATCGAGAAACTCGTGGTGGTCGACGACCGGGGTCATTGCATCGGGCTGATCACGGTCAAGGACATTGAAAAGTCCCAGCTCAATCCGCATGCGGCAAAGGATGCGCACGGACGCCTGCGGGCGGCAGCGGCGACGAGTGTGGGCGATGACGGATTTGAACGAGCGGAAAGGCTGATTGAGGCGGGCGTCGACGTGCTGGTGATCGACACGGCGCACGGCCATTCGCAGCGCGTGCTGGATGCGGTGACCCGGGCGAAAAGACTGTCCAATTCCGTGCGGATCATGGCCGGGAATGTCGCGACGGCTGAGGGGACGCGGGCGCTGATCGACGCTGGCGCGGATGCGGTGAAAGTCGGCATCGGCCCGGGCTCGATTTGCACGACGCGCATTGTGGCGGGAGTGGGCGTGCCGCAATTGTCGGCCATTCTGGATGCGGTCGAGGTTGCCAACCGGTCCGGCATCCCGGTCATTGCCGACGGCGGCATCAAGTTCTCCGGGGATCTCGCCAAAGCGCTTGCCGCGGGCGCTTCCGCGGTCATGATCGGCTCGCTGCTGGCCGGAACCGAGGAAAGCCCCGGCGAAGTTTACTTGCATCAGGGCCGCTCGTTCAAAGCCTATCGCGGTATGGGATCGGTCGGCGCCATGGCGCGCGGTTCGGCGGACCGCTATTTCCAGGCCGAAGTGCGCGACACCTTGAAGCTGGTGCCCGAAGGCATTGAAGGGCAGGTTCCCTACAAGGGTCAGGTGTCGGCGGTGCTGCATCAGCTGGCCGGCGGCTTGCGCGCCTCGATGGGCTATGTCGGCGGGCGTGATCTTGCCGAATTCCGCGAAAGGGCTACTTTTGTCAGGATATCGACGGCGGGTTTGCGTGAAAGCCATGCCCATGACGTCACCATCACGCGTGAAAGCCCGAACTATGCCGGTGGCATGGGCTAAGAGACCATTCGACAATTCTACTCTTCCGGCCATCTGATGCGGTTATCTGCGCTTCCGGTGGTCATGGATGTAAAATCCACCGTGCCGGTTCTCGAAAA
>JANNRN010000375.1:0-26139 GCA_031401375.1 Phyllobacteriaceae bacterium
TTTGACGGCAAGAAGTGGAGCAGAGAAGAATGGCTGCAGGAATTTGCCTCCTTTGACAGAATCCTGACAAATGCCTTCAAGGATAACGGCCTTGGTTACGAGCCGCCAGGCTGGCGCGAGTTTGTCAGAAAGGGCATACGCGGCTTCCGCGCGCCCTACCTGTCCACCAATTCCGCACTTTATCAGGCGCTCGCCAAGCGTGGCTTTGCCTATGACGCCAGTGCGGTCGAACGGGAAATGACGGGCGCGCGACGCCAAGCGGGCGTTGCGCGTTTCGGATTGCCGCTCATTCCAGAAGGGCCATCAAGGCGGCGAATTGTGGCAATGGACTACAATCTGTTCGTCCGCCATTCCGGCGGTTTTGAGCGGGCAAGCGACAGTATCGAGTTTGAACAGCGCTCTTATGATGCGTTTCGCCGGGCCTTCGACACGCAGTATCACGGAAATCGCATGCCCGTTCAGATTGGCTTCCATTTCCCGCTGATGAATGGAGGCGCGTATTGGCGAGCCATGGAACGGCTGGTCCGCGAGGTCTGCGTCAGGCGCGATGTGAAATGCACGACTTACTCGAAGTACCTCGAAGATCATCCGGCACCGACTGCCAAACGGCGCACGCAAAAGCGCAGTTCATAGCAACAGCTACTTTGGCGTCAGAATTTCCGTTCCGCTGCCGCCTTGGCCTGCAACGGTCCAAAGCCCGTTGAGCGTGCCATCGGGCAGTACTTTGTAGATGACCAAACCAACCGCCTCATCCAGGACATATCCCGCCGCAAAGGAATCGCCGTTTCGCATGCATATGCCAATGGACTCAGTTGAGCCGGTGACCCATTTGATTTCGCAGGTCGTGTCGGATGTCAGGTCAATCGTTGCCTCGCCCGAGTAGGTTGACCCGTTCAGATTGGCGCCTTCAACAGTGTAAACGCCGCCGATCGACTGAGCGGCAGCCGGCAGCGACATGGTCGCCAGAATCGCTATTGCCAAAGTGTGTTTCTTCATTGTTTGCAGCCCCTCATTTTGTGTTTTCGCGTTGAAACTAGCGTGCGTTGGCAGACCTGTAAATGAGGTGCGCCGGGAGAACTTGAGTGCATATCAGATGCCCGCGGCCAAGTGCATTTTTTGAGTGAACCCGCTAACTTCAACTCACTTTCGCAGGTTGCGCATCGAGCCATTCTTGGTCGATCTCGGGCAAAGCCTCGTCATCAATTCTCGCCTCGAAAGCGCGAAGACGCTTGTAGATCGACATGAGCTCAACAATTGTCGACCAGGAATTGACAAGGAACTGGAATGAAGAGCGCACTTGTTCGAACGCATTCAGTATTTGATTCATCGCGCCAAGCGTGATTTTTCCCGCAACAATCGTTGGGGCGAGCACGATGTAAGGAAAAATGTTGTCGGTCTGCAGATAAATGATGCGGCCGACATTGAAGTACATGTAGTGAAAATAGAGCGTGAAATAGTTCTTGCGCACATGGGCGAAAAGTTCGGCGACGGTTGGCGGCGCAGCGCGATCAGCACTGTCCTCGCCATAGACCAGTTCCTTGCGGTAGGCCGCCTCGACCCGCTGGTTCTTGAAATTCAGTCCGGGCAACTTGATACCGATAGCTGCCAAAAAAACGGTCCCGAACAGCGACCAGAATATTGCCACCCAGACCAGTGAATGCGGCACCGCACCGAACACTGGCAGTTCTGTGATAGAGTCCGACAGCTTCCATAACACGGGCAGGAAGGCGACCAGCGTCAATATCGAATCTACAAATTTTACGCCGAGATCTTCCATGATGGAGGCAAAGCGCATTGTGTCTTCCTGCACACGCTGCGAAGCGCCTTCAATGCGGCGAAGCTTGCCCCAATGGGACATGTAGTAGTTGTTCATTGCCGTACGCCAGCGGAAGACCCAA
Source organism: Phyllobacteriaceae bacterium (assembly GCA_031401375.1). GTDB lineage: Bacteria > Pseudomonadota > Alphaproteobacteria > Rhizobiales > Rhizobiaceae > JANOYJ01. The sequence goes on from JANNRN010000375.1 coordinate 1,899, forward strand.
TGACTGACAAAAAAGCGGTTCAGGACGCCAACGACAACTGCAATGAATGCAATACCGGCGAAAGTAGCCAGTTCTTTGTAAAACTGCGGTAAGGTCACAGGTGCGGATGCTGTCGCGCCAGCAGTCGATGCGTCTCCCGTTGACGCAGCGCCCCCCGCGAGTGCTTTCTGAATCAAGTCATAGAACGGACCGTACCAATCGTTGATGACAACGCTAACCTGTACTTGAAATGACGTGATGAAAATGATCAGCGCTGAGCCGAGGATCGACCAGACGAGCCATTCATGCCGCGAGCGCTGCCACCAGAATGCGGCGAATAATCCCACGCAGACAGTGTAATAGACATAGAACCAGATGAAAGATTTTGACCAGAAGCGTCCAGCTCCAATGATCTCCTGCCCGGATATTGCCAGTCCAATGACGGACGAGAGAGTGTCGCCAATTGTGTACCATCCGGTAATACAAACCACTGCCCAGAGAACGAGTGAAATGAAAAAGAGGCGCGGCTCAGGAAAAAACGAACGGAACATGGACTTGCGGCCTTCTTGCTTGTTTGATTCGCCGGAAGCTAGCCCATCCAGGCGTATTTGACAGCAGCAGTCACGATGATGTGTGAAACGGGTTTGTGCGCCTCAGATTCGGTGATGTATGATGGGGGAGAATTCGTCGGGAGCGCAGAGATGATCCGGGTAGGCATTGGCGGATGGAATTATGAGCCCTGGCAAGGGTTGTTCTATCCGGAAAAACTGCCGAAATCGAAAGGCTTGCCCATGCCAGCCGCCGCGTGACGTCGATTGAGGTCAACGGCACATTTTACTCCACGTTTACGCCGTCCACATTCCGGCGTTGGGCGCAAGAGGCGCCGGATGATTTCGTGTTTCCACTGAAAGCGCCGCGCTTTGCGGTCAACCGGCGTATTCTGGGCGAGGCAAAACCCTCGATAGACAGGTTCATCGACAGCGGTATCAGCGAACTCGGATCGAAGCTCGGTCCGCTCCTGTGGCAATTGGCGCCAGCCAAGAAATACGATGCGGACGACATCGCGGCCTTCATCGCTTTGTTGCCTGAGAGCCTTGACGGTTTGAAATTGCGCCATGCACTTGAAATCCGGCACGAGAGTTTTTTGTGCGAAAAGTTTGCTGTGCAGGCCCGCATGGCGAATGTCGCTGTAGTGCTGGCGGATTCGGAAAAATATCCGCTGATGGCCGACCTTACGTCAGACTTTGTGTATGTCCGGCTGCAGGATGCCAAAGCCGGGATTTTGACCGGCTATCGGGCGAAGGAGTTGGACAAATGGCGCGCGCGGGCCAATGCTTGGCAAAGCGGCAATGAGCCGGATGACTTCCCGCTCGTCGCGCCGAAGGGCAAGCCACTCACAACGCGTGACGTGTTTGTCTATTTTATCAATGGCGCCAAGGAGCGCGCACCTGCGGCAGCGGCGGCGTTGATCAAGGGCTTTGAAAGTAGGCGAGCGTTAGATCTTCCTTGCCAATGTTCCTATTTTGTTCTAGTTTTTCCAGATGTTCATTTCTGATGCTCCAGCAGTGTGGCGTTCGGCTCGGGTGATTGAAAATTCTTCCCGCCTGGAATCGCGTGACAAGCCGACATTTGATGAGGTGCGCACTGCAGTGGCGGGGGCGCCGCTGAATGAGATCATGCCGTCCGCGCCGGGCGATCATGCCGCCGCACTCGGCTTTGCACTTTCCTGGGCCTTGATGGCGGCAGGTGACGGGGTGATTTTTTGGGCGGCGCCTGAGCAGGATTTTTTCGAGGATGGTTTGCCCAATGCCGAAGGGCTGGTGCAATTCGGGTTACCGCTCGACCGTCTGTTGATGGTGCGGGCCAACAGCCAGATTGATGCGCTTTGGGCAACGGAGCAGGCTTTGGCCACGCCTGAAACGACGGCGCTTTGTGCGATTTCGCCGGTCAAAAAGCCTTTAAGTCTCACCGCGACACGCCGCCTGTTGTTGACGGCGGAAAAGCACAAAACGCGCTGCGTGCTTTTGCGCTTGGACTCTGCCGGGGCCAGTGCCGCATGGTCGCGCTGGAGTATCAGCGCGGCGCAAAGTCAGGGCCTCGGCCGCGAGTTGGGCGCGCCCTCTTTCAATGCGCATTTGGTTCGAAATCGCGCCGGGCCTTGCGGACTTAATTTCAATCTAGAATGGGATATCCACGGCCATGTTTTCCGTACACAGGAAGGCCGGCTTGACGCCGCAATGGATGGCGCTGTGGCTGCCGCGCTTGCCGGCCGACCGGTTGACGCGGATGAGCGCAGCGCCGCCTGACAATCGTCCGCTCGTCATCTATGACAAAATCAGGAATGCCTTCACGCTGACGGCGCTCGACCGGCAGGCCAGCGCCTGCGGCCTTCATACCGGCATGTCGCTTGCCGATGCGCGGGCGATACGGCCTGACCTTGCAGCACATGAAGCGGAACCGGAAGCGGATGCGAAACTGCTCGACCAGATTGCCGCTTGGTGCGAGCGGTTCACACCGGTTGTCGTGCCCGATCCGCCACATGGACTTCTGCTCAATGTAACCGGCTGCACGCATTTGTTCGGCGGTGCGGCCTCTCTCGTCACCGAGGCGGAACGGCGTATCAAGGCAGCAGGCTTTGCTGTGCGCGCCGCGATTGCCCCAACACCCGGTGCGGCCTGGGCGTTTTCGCGGATTGGCACGTCAAAGATCGTCGATGAGAATGAATTGCAGGACAGGCTCGCCGCCCTGCCGATTGCTGCCCTGCGCCTCATGCCGGAAGCAAGCGCCCTGCTCCGGCGGCTTGGTCTTAAAACCATCGGCCAGATCATCAACGCGCCACGTCAACCCTTCGCGGCGCGCGCCGGACAGAATGCCATGCTGCGGCTCGATCAGGTGCTGGGCCGCGCGCCGGAGGCACTGACCCCCCGCCGTCCGCCCCCGCCTCTGTTTGCGCTGCGCCGGCTTGTCGAACCGATCCTCACCATGGAAGCAATCCTGATCGTTGCCGAGGCGCTATGCACGGATCTGTGTGCACAACTGGATGCGCGGGGTTCGGGTGCAAGGCTGCTGCAGTTTTTCCTGTTCGGGGTCGATAACCGCGTGCGTGCGGTTCAGCTTGGTCTTAGCCGCGCCGAATGCGATCCCGTCATCATGCTGCGGCTCTTGCGCGAACGGCTCGGCGTCTCGCCCGAGGCGCTGGACGCGGAATTCGGCTTTGATGCGGCGCGGCTTGATGCGGTGGAGATTGCACAAATCATGCTGCGTCCAGTCGATCTTGCTCCCAAGGCGGGGCGCGATGCAGAGGCCGAGGCGCGGCTGATTGACCGGCTGACGGCACGGCTTGGCGCGAGGCGCATCGGACGGCCTCAACTTGATCTGGTGCATGCGCCGGAGCGGGCCAATTCATGGGCGGCTCCAAATACCAAAACATCTGAACCGCCAGCCTTGATGCAGGATGGCGTGATGCGGCGGCCCTTGCGGCTATTTCCCCAGGCCCAGCCGGTCGAAGCGATTGCCTCCATGCCTGACGGGCCGCCGATGCGGTTCCGCTGGCGACGGGTCTTGCATGATGTCGTCAGGGCCGAAGGGCCGGAGCGGATCACGCCGGACTGGCTGCGCGCGCCGCATGGCCGGGCGCGGGACTATTACCGGGTGGAGGACAGAAATGGGCGACGCTTCTGGCTTTACCGCGAAGACTTTCATGACCGACAGGAGGCGCCGCGCTGGTATGTGCACGGGTTGTTCGCATGAGCGTGCTTTTCGCGGAACTTTGCGTCACCACGAATTTCTCGTTCCTGCGCGCCGCCGCGCATCCGGAGGAACTGGTCGAGCGGGCAGAGGAACTCGGCCATGCCGGCATCGGTGTCGCTGACCGCAATTCGCTGGCAGGGATTGTACGCGCCCATGCGATTGCCAAGAAGCTGAACCTGCGGCTTGCCGTTGGTGTGCGTCTGGTCTTCAGGGATGCAACACCGGACATTCTCGTTTATCCCAAGGACCGCCCCGCCTATTCGCGGCTGACACGGCTTTTAACTCTTGGCAACCGCCGTGCGCCTAAAGGTGAATGTTGGCTCGAGTTTATCGATTTCATGAGTCATTGCGAGGGCTTGCAGGCGATTGTTACTGCGGATTTGGTCAAAGGCTGCCTGCCCGATCAGGCCCTGCGCTCCTGTCTTGAAACCATTCGTGAAACATGCGGCGAAGTCTGGCTGGCGGCACGTTTCATTTTTGACGGTGATGATCGCAGGCGTCTGCGTCTGCTCAAAACGCTCGCCTTCGAGACAGATGCAAAGCTGATTGCAACGAGCGAACCATTGTACCATGTGCCGGAGCGGCGCGCGCTCCTGGATGTGCTGACCTGCGTGCGGGAAAAGACAACGCTGGATGCGGCCGGCCGTCTGCTTGCCGCCAATGGCGAACGTCATTTGAAAACGGCCGATGAAATGATGCGGCTTTATCGCGATGCGCCTGAAGCAGCGAGCGAGACGGTGCGTTTCCTGGAGGGTGCAAAGTTTTCACTCGATGAGCTTTCCTATCAATATCCGGATGAAACTGTGGAAGGCCATGCCAACCCGCAGGCAGCTTTGGAGGCGCTGTCATGGCAAGGCGCAGCCAAACGCTACCCGGATGGCATCCCCGATGGGGTGTGCGCTTCATTGGAGCGTGAGCTTTCGATCGTATGCCAGCTCAATTTCGCGTCATATTTTTTGACCGTGGCCGACATTGTCCGCTTTGCCCGTGAAGAGCGTGGTATTCTGTGCCAAGGGCGTGGCTCGGCCGCCAATTCCACCATTTGTTATGTGCTTGGCGTCACTGCCGTAAACCCGGCGACATCATCGCTTTTGTTCGACCGGTTCATTTCGACCGAGCGGAACGAACCCCCGGACATTGATGTTGATTTTGAGCACGAGCGGCGCGAGGAAGTCATCCAATATGTTTATGAAAAATATGGCCGCCACCGCGCTGCACTCGCTGCAACACTGATCTGTTATCGTGGCCGCAGCGCCATCCGGGATGTGTGCAAAGCCTTTGGCTATTCGGAAGACCGGATATCAGCACTGTCCAAGACACAGCAATGGTGGTCGAAGTCGGTGAAGCGGGAAGACCTTGCCGCACTCGGGCTCGACGCCAGCGACAAGCGGCTGATGACCTGCCTTGCGCTGGTCAAGGAATTGCGCGGTTTTCCAAGACATCTGTCGCAGCATGTCGGCGGCCTTGTCATCACCCGTGAACGCCTCGACGACATTGTGCCGATCCAGAACGCGGCGATGGAAGATCGCACTGTGGTCGAATGGGACAAAAGCGATCTGCAGGAACTGAAAATCCTGAAAGTGGATATGCTGGCGCTCGGCATGCTCTCCTGCCTTCGCAAGGCCTTTGTGATGATCGGCGAAAAATATCCGCATTGGGATGGCAAAGGCGGGCCGCTCAGCCTCGACACGATGCCAAAGGAAGACCCGGCAGTCTATGACATGCTGTGCCGGGCGGACTCTGTCGGCGTGTTTCAAGTAGAAAGCCGGGCGCAGATGTCCATGCTGCCAAGGCTGAGGCCGCGAACTTTCTATGATCTTGTCATTGAGGTTGCCATTGTGCGACCCGGCCCGATCCAGGGCGGCATGGTGCATCCGAATCTTCGGCGCAAGCAGGGACTGGAAGAAACCACCTACCCGTCCGAGGCATTGAAATCGGTCCTGCACCGCACGCTCGGCGTGCCGCTGTTTCAGGAACAGGCCATGCAAATTGCCATTGTCGCGGCGGGCTTCTCGCCGCCTGAGGCCGACAAGTTACGCCGGGCCATGGCAACATTCCGGCGGGTCGGCACGATCGGCACGTTACGCGACAAATTCATTAGCGGCATGGTGGCCAATGGCTATCAACGCGAATTTGCAGAAGCCAGTTTCAGACAGATCGAAGGGTTTGGCGATTACGGGTTTCCCGAAAGCCATGCAGCGAGTTTCGCGCTGCTTGTCTACGCCTCATGCTGGCTGAAATGCCATTACCCGGATGTATTTGCCGCAGCGCTTTTGAATGCGCAGCCGATGGGCTTTTATGCCCCGTCCGAGATTGTGCGCGATGCGCGGGAACATGGCGTTGAGATGCGTGCGCCAGACGTGAATTTCTCGGACTGGGACAACAAACTGGAAACCGGCCCGGCAGCTATCGAGAACTTGCATCCACGTCACGCCAGCATGGAAAGCCACGTACACTCGACCCATGCGGTGCGGCTCGGGTTCCGGCAGATCAATGGCCTGCGCGAAGATGAAATGATCCGGCTCGCGGCGGTTCGCGGGCGCGGTTACGATTCTGTCCGCGATGTCTGGCTCAGGGCCGGACTCAGTCCGGCCAGCATTGAACGGCTGGCCGATGCCGATGCGTTCCGTTCGCTCGGACTTGACCGGCGAGATGCGCTCTGGGCGGCGCGCGGGCTCAACCGCGTCGGCGGGCAGGAAGACCTGCCACTGTTTTCCATCGCCGCCGACCCCAGGCGCGAGGTCGATTTTTGCCTGCCGCCGATGCTGATCGGCGAGCATGTCGTTGAAGACTACCGCGCGATCGGCCTGTCCCTGAAAGCGCATCCGGCTGCGCTCCTGCGCAGGGAACTTGCCGGGCGGGGCGTCATCCCGGCCGAACAGCTTGATGGCATCAAGAGCGGCCGAAACGTCCGCGTCGCCGGTCTTGTTCTGGTGCGTCAGCGTCCAGGCACTGCTTCTGGTGTCATTTTCATGACCTTGCAGGATGAAACGCATATCGCCAATGTCATTGTGTGGCCCAAGACCTTCGAACGCTTCCGGCCCGAGGTTATCGGCGCGCGGCTTTGTGCGGTTGATGGCACGGTGCAGAGCGAGAGCGGGGTCATCCATGTGATCGCGAACCGGATTCACGACTTCACCCCCCTCTTGGCCAAACTGTCCAGCCAGGCCTTGACGACCGTTTTGACCAATGCCGACGAGGTGAAGCGGCCGGTGCCCGATACGCATAAGCACCCCCGCAATGTGCGGCACAAACTGTCGCTTGAGCCTGCGGCAAAGGTGATGCCGAAGGGCAGAAATTTTCACTGAATACGACCCAAGATCAGCCGTTCACCCTCACCGCTCGCCTTTCCGGTAAGGCACCATCAGTGCGCGCGGATAGGCGGCGCGGCGGGACATCACAATGAGAGCGATGATCGACATGATAAAAGGCAGCATCAGAAACAGCTGATAAGGCACGACCCCGCCCGCCAACTGTTGCAAACGCAGTTGGTAGGCGTCGAAGGCGCCGAACAACACTGCGCCAAGCAGCGCCTTGCCGGGACGCCATGAGCCAAAGACGACGAGCGCGATGCATATCCAGCCCCGGCCATTGATCATTTCGAAGAAGAAGGAATTGAAGGCTGAAAGGGTCAGGAACGAGCCGCCGACACCCATCAGCGCACTGCCGGCCATGACCGCGCCAATGCGGATACGGTTCACGTCGATGCCCTGCGCCTCGACAGCCATCGGGTTTTCGCCAACGGTGCGCACGGCAAGCCCCATTGGCGTGCGATAGAGAAACCAGGCCACCAGCGCAACGCATGCGAATGCCAGATACGTCAGCGGCGTTTGGCGAAACAACGCTTCGCCAATGACAGGAATGTCAGACAGAAACGGCACGCTCCAGCTTTGGAATGGTTCGATCTTGGGCGGCGATGTGACCTCCGGCAGAACGAGACGATAAGTGTAGTACGAGAGCGAAGTGGCAAGCAGGGTAATGCCAATGCCGGTCACGTGCTGGGACAAGCCCAGCGGAACAACAAGGATGGCGTGGAGGAGGCCGAAAAGCGCGCCAGTGGCTGCCGCAACGGCAACACCGAGCCAGAGATCGCCGCCCAGATACACGGTGAGCCAGCCGGAAAAAGCGCCGACCGTCATAATGCCCTCGATGCCGAGATTGAGCACTCCAGCCCGCTCGCAGATCAGCTCGCCCAGTGTCGCGAAAATGAGCGGTGAGGCAATTCGAATCGCCGCTGCCCAGAGCGAGGCAGTTAACAGGATTTCAACGGCTTCCATGCCTCACCTCCATCGCAGCCGGTAGCGGGTGAGCATGACGGCGGTGACCATGGAGAGCAGGGAGGCCGCCACCATGACCTGCGCAATGTAGCTCGGCACGCCGGCACTGCGGCTCATGGCGTCCGCGCCGACAAAAACCGCAGCGACGAAGATCGCGGCCGCAACCACGCCAAGGGGATGCAGCATGGCCAGCATGGCCACGACAATTCCCGTGTAACCGAAGCCCGGCGACAGATCGAGTGTCAGGTTGCCCTTCAATCCGGCGACTTCGGAAAACCCGGCCAAAGCGGCAAGGCCCCCGGACAGGAGCGCGGTTTTCGCAAGAACGCGGTTGACCGGAATGCCGGCAAAATTCGCCGCCTTCGGGTTGAAGCCAACAGCGCGCATCTCATAGCCCAGCGCGGATTTGCGGTCGATGACCCAGACGGCGAACGCGGCGGCAACGGCGATGACAAATCCGTAATGCAAACGTTTTCCTTCAATCAACCTTGGAAGGACCGCCTCGGCAATCACCTTCTTCGATTGCGGCCAGCCCATGCCCGAGGGGTCCTTCAAAACGCCTTCGAGCAGCATGCTGACAAAGAGGATCATGATGAAATTGAGAAGAAGCGTTGTGACCACTTCGTCAACGCCGAAGCGCGTCTTGAGGAAGGTTGGAACGGAAAGAACGAGTGCACCTGCAAGCATCGCCATAACAATGAGCAGCGGAATGAGAACGGCAGACGGCAAAGGCAGGAGCCCGGTGCCCAGAACCGCCGTCATCACGGCGCCGGCATAAAGCTGCGCCTCGCCGCCGATGTTCCAGAGTTTGGCGCGGAAAGCCACTGCCGCGGCGAGCCCGGTGAAAATGAGCGGCGTCGCCCGCGTGAGGGTTTCAAACAACGCAAACTGCGAGCCTGCCGCACCCTTGGCGATCAGGCCGAATACCGAAAGCGGCGAGGCGCCAGAGAGCATGACCAGAAAGCCGCAAAACAGACCTGCAAGGAAAAGCGAAATGACTGGGTACAGGATCACGAGCGCAAGCGGACGGGAGTCTCGGCTTTCAAGACGCATGGCGCGCCTCGCGGTGTTCGAAGCCGTGACCTGCCATCATCAGTCCGAGTTCGGAAATGGTTGTATCAGCGCGCGACAGAGGCGCTGACATTTGGCCGCGATACATGACGCAGACCTCATCTGAGAGCGACAAGAGTTCTTCGAGGTCTTCGGAAATGAGCAGGATTGCCGCACCCCTTCGGCGAGCCGCAAGTAGTTGCTCGTGCACATAGTTGACTGCCCCGACATCGAGACCGCGCGTCGGCTGATTGGCGAGGACGACGCTCGGCGCATTGGCCATGACACGGCCAAGGATCAGCTTCTGCATGTTACCGCCCGACAACAGCCGAACCCGCGCCTCGGGGCCCGGGCATTTGACGGCGTAATCGTCAATGATTTGCGTGGCAAAGCGGCGCGCCTTGGCCCAGTCGATCAGACCGCGGCGAGAAAACCGGGGCGTGCGATAGGCTTCGGAGATCACATTCTCGGTCACTGACATGTCACCGATCAGCCCCTCCGCATGCCGGTCCTCCGGAATACGCGCTACTCCGTTTGCTATCGCGGATGCAGGACTTACGGCGCCAAGCCGGTTGCCGTTCATCGACATTGACCCCGCGTGCGGCTGCACCAAACCGGAGATGACATCGGCCAGGAGGTTCTGGCCATTTCCCGACACACCAGCAACACCAATGACCTGACCGCCTCTTAGCTGGAGCGAGATGCCGTCGAGTTGCTGCGTTCCGCGCCGCACCGACAATCCATCCAATGAAAGGACGACCGCGCCTGGCGTCTGCAGTTCGGTCTTGGTTGGAGCGACAGGCCGGCCGACCATGATCTCGGCAAGTTCGTGGCGTGTCGCCCCCGCAACGTCCCGCTCCGCCACCAACTTGCCCGAACGCAATACCGCGACGCGGCTGCAGGCTGCCAGGATCTCGCCCAGCTTATGGGAAATAAAGATGATCGAAAGCCCTTGTTCAGCAAAGCGCCGGAGAGTGTCGAACAACGCGGTGCTTTCCTGTGGCGTCAATACGGCAGTCGGCTCGTCAAGGATGAGGATTTTTGCATCACGATAGAGCGCTTTGAGAATCTCCACCCGTTGACGCTCGCCAACAGACAGGTTCGCAACCACGGCGTCGGGATTGATGGCAAGGCCAAAATCTTCACCGAGTTTGGCGATGCGGGCGCGCGCCGCGCGGCGGTCGGAAGACAACGAAAAGAATGGCTCAGTTCCAAGAATGATGTTGTCGAGAACGGAAAGGTTGTCGGCAAGTGTGAAATGCTGATGGACCATTCCGATGCCGGCTAAAAGCGAGTCGCGCGGCGAACCAGGCGCAAGCGGCTTTCCATTCACTTCGATAGAGCCTTCATCGGCCAGGTAGTGACCGAAGAGAATGTTCATCAAGGTGGTTTTGCCCGCGCCGTTTTCGCCGAGAAGACCAACGATCTCGCCGCGCCCGAGGCTCAGCGAGATGTTGTCATTGGCCAGCAGCGCACCGAAACGCTTGGTGATACCGGACAGGCGCAGAACGGCAGGCATTTGCGCGCCCTCCGCGACCGACATTGGATCAGGACGATTTCGGTTCGTTGTCGTCGATGGCGACCGAGAATGCGCCGGCCTTGATTGCCGCTTCCTTTTCCGCGGCCATTGCCTTGATTTCAGCCGATACCTTCCCGTCAAACGTTCCAAGTGGCGACAGGGAACAGCCGCCAGCCTTCATGAAGGAGTACTGACCGTAATCGTCAGCCTTGAATGCCTTGGCCTTGATCGCTGCAATGGCTGCATCCAATGTCGGCTCGAAATGCCACAGTGCGGAAACCGCAACGGTATCGGGGTAGTCAGCCTGGGTGTCGATCACATTGCCAACGGCAAGAACGCCTTTTTCCTTGGCTGCGTCCGACACGCCAAAACGCTCGGCGTAGAGAAGATCCGCGCCGGCATCAATCTGCGCCAGGGCCGTTTCCTTGGCCTTCGGCGGATCAAACCAGGAGCCGATAAAGGCGACCTGAAACTTGGCGTCAGCCTTCACTTCGCGCACGCCCGCCATGAAAGCGTTCATGAGGCGGTTGACTTCCGGAATGGGATACCCGCCGACCATACCGATATTGCCAGACTTGGTCAGCGAACCGGCGACAAGGCCTGACAGATAAGACGCATCTTGAATGTAATTGTCGAAGACCGCAAAATTCGGAAGTGCGGCGTCCGGCTTGAAACTTGATCCGATCAGAAAAGCGCGATCAGGATAGTCCTTGGCGACCGATCGGGCGGCGTCCTCAACCGCAAACGCCTCGCCCACAATCAACTGCTGCCCTGCTTCGCAATATTCGCGCATGACACGCTCGTAGTCAGTATTGGAAACCTTTTCGGAGAACACATATTCAATATCGCCGCGTTCCTTTGCCGTGTTCGCCGCCTTGTGGATGCGGCTTACCCATTGCTGTTCGACCGGCACGGTGTAGATTGCGGCTGTCTTTATCGCTCCCTCGGCGCGGGCCAATCCCGGGAAGATTGAGGCAATTGGAAGTGCGGCGCCGACGGCCGAATATTTCAACAGATCCCGTCGCGAAATGCGGATGATATTGCTTGGCATTTTGGTCCCCTTCTTGATGAAAGCTTCGCCTTTTTCAAAGATACTACACCCGGCCTGATGTTTGTCCAGAAGGTAAAATTTTCTCTCCGTGACACTAATCAACGCTGCTGACGTTGCCAAAAACCGTTGATGCCGCCATGGTTGGTGAGCAACTGATCAGGGGATGAGATCATGAGCCAGCTCTCAGCGGCAGACCGGAAGTTTCTGCGCATCGCTTATGAAGAGGCAAAAGCCGGATTCGACGAAGGCGGCTGCCCGATCGGATCGGTGTTGGCGCGTGGCGACATTTTGGTGTCAAGAGGACGAAACCAGCGCGTTCAAGGCGGCGATCCCATAGCGCATGGCGAGATGGACGCGCTGCGCAAGGCAGGCCGGCAGAAGACCTATCGCGACACCACGCTTTACACCTCGCTCAGCCCCTGCATGATGTGCTCGGGAACAATCGTCCAGTTCGGCATTCCCCGGGTGGTCGTGGCGGAGAATACGACATTTGGCGGCAACGAGGAATTCCTGCGTTCACGCGGCGTCGAGGTGATCATTGCCGATGATCCGGATTGCATCGAACTGATGACAAGGTTCATCCGGGAAAAGCCCGAGCTTTGGGCGGAGGACATCGCCGAAGATTAGATCAACTGCCCGAATCCGGATCAGATGCCATCGCCCATGTCGGCGCGCTCGAGCCGGATCGGGAACTTTGCCCTGATGGCGTCGTCAACCTCGCGGCTGACATGGCGGGGGAAATGGGTGCTCATGATCTCCCGCGTCCTCGTAATGGCACGGGAAACGTAGTCGGGCCGGCCCTTCTCGTTCCACTGATTGGGGCTCCAGCGATCGCCCACGGTCGGGTAGACATAGTCGCGCTGCATCAATTGAAGCGTTTGGGGTGAACCGAGATAATGGCCGGGTCCGCCCATGCAGGTCGCCTTCATCGTTTCAAGAGACAGGGATTCGTCGCTCACTTCAATGCCGCGCATGGTGCGCTGCGCTGCGGCGATGATGTCATTGTCGGCAACGAGCGTTTCCTTGCAGATGCCAAGCAGGCTCGCGTGCATGCCGGCAGCCTCATAGATCAGGTTTGTTCCGGCGTTGCCAACCAGGGTCAGGTTGATGCCCTGTTCATATCCTGCCTGGAAATCGATCATCTTTGAATCGGTCATGCCTGCGCCGGTTCCGCCCAAAAGACCGTAGAATTGGGCCATCTGCCCACAAGCGGAGGACAAGAGCGATTGTTCGGGGCTGCCGCCGGACATGGCGCCGGTGCGAAGGTCCGACACAAACGGCCAAGTGCCGAAAATGTAAGGCGCACCCGGGACGATGGCATTGACGTACATGAGACCCACCAGGCATTCCGCCACTGCCTGGACCACGGTGCCGGCCAGCGCAGCGGGTGCTGTGGCGCCCGCCTGCCCTGCCGAAAGTAGCAGCACCGGCATTCCCCCGAGCACGGCAACTTCCAGACACTTGCAGGCGTCCTCGGCAAATTTAAGCGGCGGCACGACGAAACAGTTTGACTGACTGACAAATGGTCTTGCCCGCCATTTGTCCTCACCGCCAGCGATCATGTGCAGCATTTCGAGCGTCTTTTGCACATGTTCAGGTTGAACCATCGACGTGCCGACATGCTTGGTCGTACCCATTACGGCGGCGTAGCATGTGTTGATATCGAGCTCGTAGGTATCGACGAGTTCGCGGCAGACATTGGTGCGCTGGAAGAAATGAACATTGTCGAGAGCGTCGACAATGCGGGCACAATCGTAGAGATCGACCACATTTGACTCGCGATAGTCACCCGTTACCGGATCGACGACATTCACTGCAGCGCCCGCGGTTCCGTAGTAGACGTTTGTTCCCCAGGGATCCATGTCGTGACGCGGATCTTGTCCATGGAGAGGAAAACGGCGGGCCGCCTTGGCGACAGTATCTTCCACAAGCGCCCGGGGAAAGCGCATGCGTCCGTCGCTGCCCATGACCGCTCCAACCTTGGTCAGATAGTCAACTGTGCTCGGGATCGCGTCGGCAAAGCCGATTGTCTCTAAAACATCAAGCACTGCGTTGTGGATTTTCTGCACTTCAGCGTCGGTGAAGACCCTGAACTTGCCACCCGCAAGACCCGGCCAGACTGGACGATCCTCATTGCCAAGAGGGCGGGACCGTGCCAGCACGCGTGCGTCACGTCCGCCACGGCGCCCCTTGTCGCGGCTTGGCGCTTCGATTTCGTCTATGCTCATCACGTCTTGCTTTCTGATTGAGGCGCGGCGGCACCCTTTTTGGCCATTGCTTGTTAGCCGCAAAAAACCAGTGCCGGTCAAGAGATTGATTTTCATCATCAGATGAGAAAAACTCATCTAACTGAATGATTTGGTTTGATCCATTGTCCAAGCGCTATTCATTGCCGCCGCTTAACGCCGCCCGTGTATTCGAAGCCGCGGCGCGTCACGAGAGCTTTCGTCTCGCCGCAGACGAACTCAGCATCACCCAGTCCGCGGTGAGCCACCAGATTGCGCACTTGGAGACTCATTTGGGCAAGGCGCTTTTCCGCCGTATTGGCCGAAAAGTCGAACTGACCGAGGCCGGACAAACCTACTTTCCCTTCCTGCAAGCAGCATTCGAAAAGATTGACTCTGGCACCAAGCTGGTCGTTCAGCCGCAGGAAAAGGAAATCACCGTTCAGATTTATGTGACGCTGGCAGCACGGTGGATGATGCCTCGCCTGCACAGGCTGCAGAAGGAATGCCCTGACATTCGCGTACGTTTCAATGCCAGCTTGATGGATTGGGAGTTTGATCCGGCGAGCGCGGATGTCGGCATCATCTCAACGGCAACGCCGAACAGGCAGGGGTTTGACTACATTCCGCTTTTCAAGGCGCGTCTGATCGCGGTTTGTCGCCCTGACCTTTTTGGCCCGCAGGAAACACCGGTCGTCAGCGATGTCCTTGGGCATACGTTGCTGCAAGTCTATACTGCAAAAAGTGATTGGGAAGTATGGTTGAAGGCCGCAGGTGTCGCCGCGCCGCCAGATGCCGCAACAATCCGGTTTGATTCCTATCTGCTGGCATTGGAAGCAGCGCTTGATGGCCAGGGAATCGCAGTCGTGCCGGATTTTCTGGCGGAGCCCGACTTGAGATCAAACCGACTCGTCCAACCGGTGCCGTTTTCGGTCGAACAGTTGTCAAAGTGGTATCTGGTGGCGCTAAGCGGAAGAATGGACGAGGCGCCCCTCAGTCGATTACGCGACTGGTTGCTCTCGGAAATCAACAGCGACAATAAAGACAAGGAACGACCCTGATATCGCAACTTGCGACGATCCGGCGAAAGAAATGCGGGCGCGCCAGAGATCTGGAACGCGCCCGGCCGGGAGGAAATACTGTTCAATCAGCCGCGCGGGAATGCGTGGCCCTTGTCGTCAAAGATATGCAGATTGCCGGCGTCCGAATTGAGCCTGATCTTCTCGCCGCGCGTTACTTTTGCGGTTCCTGGAAGTTTTGCCACCATCGGGACACCTTCGCGTCCAAGATTGACATAGACAAGCTGCACTTCGCCGAGTTGCTCGACATAGTCGATGAGGCCTTCGAAAAGGGCATCTTTGCCGTCAGCGAGCGTGAGATCTTCCGGACGAACGCCAAACGACACTGACGATCCGTCAGCGCTGGCCTCAGACACCGTCGGCAGTATGGCCTTGTTGCCGCCGGGCAGCACAACCGTGGTGGATTTGCCGGTCTTGTCGATCTTTGCCGGCAGAATGTTCATCGCCGGAGATCCGATGAATTGCGCCACGAAAAGGTTTCCGGGGTTATGATAGAGCTCCATCGGCGAGCCGATCTGTTCGATATAACCGTCCTTCAGCACAACAATGCGGTCGGCGAGTGTCATCGCCTCAACTTGGTCATGCGTCACATAGATCATTGTCGTGCTCGGCATTGACTCCTTCAGCTTGGCGATTTCGATGCGTGTGGCGACACGAAGCGCAGCATCAAGGTTCGACAACGGCTCGTCAAACAGGAAGACTTTGGGATTGCGCACAATGGCGCGGCCGATGGCAACGCGCTGACGCTGGCCACCCGAAAGCGCTTTGGGAAGGCGTTCGAGATATTTGGTCAGTTGCAATATGTCAGCAGCGGCGCGAACACGCTTGTCGATTTCAGTCTTGCTTTCCTTGGCAATGTTCATGCTGAAGGCCATGTTGTCATAGACCGTCATGTGCGGGTACAGCGCATAAGACTGAAAGACCATGGCGATGCCGCGCTTGGAGGGCGGAACGTCGTTGACAACCTCTTTGTCAATCTCAAGCGTGCCGGATGTGATATCTTCAAGACCGGCAATCGTTCGCAGCAAAGTCGACTTGCCGCAGCCCGACGGGCCGACGAAAACGATGAACTCTCCTGACTCAATATCAAGATCGATACTGTGGAGAATCTCCAGGTTTCCATAGGCTTTCTTCACGTTTCTAAGCTTCAGATTGGCCATGTTTTCCTCCCGTAATCATTCATTTCATTCAGACGGAACGTGCGAACCAGGCGCTGAATGGCGCAAGTTTCACGAGCCCGGCGTCGGATTTGCCTTCAAAACCGTGTCCCTCAATTTCTTGCCAGGGCCCGAAAGCGGAGAGATTGATCGCTGCTTGCGCGTCACCCAAATTAAAGGCGCAGAGAATTGTCTCGTTGCCATGCTTGCGCGTGAAAGCGAGCGTTTGATCGCCGGCATGCGAGAATTCGATACTGCCCTTGGCGAGTGCCGGCAGCGATCGCCTGAATGCGAGGAAACGGCGGTAATGCAGAAGCATTGAGCTGGCATCCGCCTGCTGCCGGTCAACAGCGCGGGCGTATTGATCTGCGGGAACCGGCAGCCAAGGCTTGTGCAGGGAGAACCCCGCATTGGCCTTTGAGGCCTCCCACACCATTGGTGTTCTACAGCCGTCGCGACCCTTGAATTGCGGCCAGAAGCGAATGCCGTAAGGGTCCTGGAGGTCCTCAAAGGCAAGGTCCGCCTCTGTAAGGCCCAATTCTTCACCCTGATACAAGCATACCGAACCCTGCAAGCTAAGAAGCAGCGCGGCCGCAACCTTGAGGTAGGCATCGCGATGTTCGGACGGAATGCCCCAGCGGGTCGCGTGCCGCACAACGTCATGGTTGGAAAACGCCCAGCACGACCAGCCGGTGGCGGCGACTTCTCCAAATGTCTCCAGAACGCGGCGAACCTTGTGGCCGCTCAGGGGTTCGGGACTGAGAAAGTCGAAGCCATAGCACATGTGCATACGCTTGTTGCCCTCGGTATAGGCGGCAACAATATCAAGGCCACGTTGTGCGTCACCGACTTCGCCGACCGCGGCCTTTGCCGGATATTCATCGAGAAGTGCGCGGAAGCGTTCGAGGAAGATGAGATTCTCGGGCCGGCTCTTGTCGTAGAGATGGTCCTGGTAGTTGTATGGATTTACCGACGGAGCAATGGAATCGTTACGCTCCGACGCTGCAAGTGCAGGGTTGTCCTCAAGCCCGGACGAATGAAAGTAGAAATTGATCGTGTCGAGCCGAAAGCCGTCAACGCCGCGGTCCAACCAGAAGCGGGTGGCGTCCAACAGGGCGTCCTGTACCTCCAATTCATGGAAGTTGAGGTCTGGCTGGCTCGCCAGAAAATTGTGCAGATAGTACTGGCAGCGCGCCGTATCCCATTGCCATGCGGAACCGCCGAAGATCGACAACCAATTATTCGGCGGCGTGCCATCTGGCTTGGCATCGGCCCACACATACCATTCGGACTTGACGCCTTTGCGCGCGGCGCGGCTTTGCGTGAACCACGGATGTTTGTCCGACGTGTGCGAGATGACAAGATCGACCATGACCTTCAGGCCCAGGCGATGCGCCTCCTTGATGAGGTCGTCGAAATCCGCCAGCGAACCGAACATCGGATCGACGTCGCAATAGTCCGTCACATCATAGCCGAAATCCTCCATGGGCGAGCGATAAAACGGCGAAATCCAGATGGCATCGACGCCGAGTTCAGCGACGTAAGGCAGCCTCTGCACAATACCGCGCAAGTCGCCTATCCCGTCGCCATTGGAATCCTGGTACGACCGCGGATAGATCTGGTAGATCACCGCCCCCCGCCACCAATCGGTATCGATAGCGGGGCTTTCGCCGGCTTGAACCAGAGGTTGGACTGTCATGTTCATCGTCACTCAGCCGCCCTTGACCGATCCGGCCAGCAAGCCGCGGACGAAGTAGCGTTGCAGCGAGAAGAACACAATCAGCGGCACGATGATCGTCACGAACGCCGAAGTGGTCAGGATTTCCCAATTGCCACCGCGTGAACCGAGCAGGGCGTTCAATTTGCCCGTTAAAACCAATTGCTCCTCACCGCTGCCGAGGAACACCATGGCGACAAGCAAATCGTTCCAGACCCACAGGAACTGGAAAATCGCAAAAGAAGCCAGCGCCGGGAAAGACAAGGGCAGGATGATTTTGACGAAAATCTCAAAGTCACTCGCGCCATCGATTCGGGCTGATTCCATGATCTCCCGCGGCAAACCGGCGATATAGCTGCGCAGCAGGTAAATGGCGAAAGGAAGACCAAATGCCGTATGGGCGAGCCAAATCCCGAGATATGTCTTGACCGGAACACCGAAGAAAAGCCCGACGCCATTGTAGAGGCGAAGAAGCGGGATCAAGGACATTTGGAGCGGAACCACAAGCAGACCGATGACCACCGCAATCAGCAGCGCGCGACCGGGAAAACGCATCCACGCCAGCGCATAGGCAGCGAACGCCGCGATCAGGATCGGTATGATTGTCGAGGGAATGGTGACGGTGAGCGAGTTGATGAATGAGCGGCCGATTCCTTGCGAGAACAGAACGTCATTGTAGTTCTCGGTGGTAAAACGAGGCGGCGTTCCAGCCTCGAAATACACACGGCGGCCTTGCTCTCCTTCAAACGCTTTTGGCGAAGTGAGAGCGTAGGTGCCATCTTTATTCACGGTCAGTGTCACGCCATCGCCAATGTCTGCCGGTTGGCCTGCGGGAAAAGCGGTCGGGGCGTTGACCTTTGTGCCAAAGGCGCCAAGCGTGCGCTTGTCGTCTTTCTCAAAAATCGTGCCTTCGATGACAAACTTGCCGTCCTTTTGAATTTGGGTGGTTGGGGAGGCCAAACGCGACGCTGCGGTTTGGTTGGACGTGGTGAGCGCCGCCCACCAGCCCGACGCAACAATTTGGTCCTTGTCACGCAAAGAACTGATCAGAATGCCCAAGGTGGGCACAGTCCAAAGCGCACAAATCATCAAAACGGCGAGGTGCAGGCCCCAAGTGCTTGCAGACATTTTCCTGATTGAGCTGGCCATGTCAGTGTCCCTTGTTTTCTGCGTTTGCCTGACGAATGTTCCAGATCATGATCGGCGTCACCGCCAGCATGATGACGATGGCAATCGCCGCACCGCGTCCAAAATCGCCGCCGCCGCGGAACATCCAGTCAAACATCAAGTGGGCCAGCACGGTGGTGTTCCACTGCCCGTTGGTCATGGTGATGACAATGTCGAAGATTTTCAGAACGAGGATGGTAATCGTCGTCCAGACCACGATGATCGTGCCCCAGATTTGCGGGATCATGATCCGCCAGAAGACCTGAAACGGGTTGGCGCCATCGATGACGGCAGCTTCGATCGTCTCGTCCGGGACACCGCGCAGAGCGGCTGCCAGGATCACCATGGCAAAGCCGGTCTGGATCCAGATCAAAATAGCCATCAGGAAAAAGTTGTTCCAGAATGGCAGAGATATCCACACTTGAGGCGCAAAGCCGAAATACTGCACGATTGCGTTGAGGACGCCAATCTGGGTCTGCCCGTCGCCGCGATATTCGTAGATGAACTTCCAGATCACGCTGGCGCCGACGAATGAAATTGCGAGCGGCAGGAAGATCAGGCTCTTGGCAATCTGACCCCACCAGATCTTGTCAGTGAGCACCGCAATGACCAAGCCAAAGAACGTACAGACTGCGGGCACAACGAGCAGCCACAGCGCATTGTTGAAGAGTGACCGGTGAAATTCGCGATCACCCAGCAGCCACTGATAGTTGGCCACGCCAACGTAGTCG
The DNA here is from genome assembly GCA_031401375.1 of Phyllobacteriaceae bacterium. Taxonomy (GTDB): domain Bacteria; phylum Pseudomonadota; class Alphaproteobacteria; order Rhizobiales; family Rhizobiaceae; genus JANOYJ01. The sequence goes on from JANNRN010000375.1 coordinate 21,601, forward strand.
GTGCCGCCGCGACCGAAAAAGGAAAGCCTGAAGGTCTCGATCACCGGATAAAGGAGATAAACGACCAGAAAGAAGATGGCCGGTCCAAGAAAGAGCCAGGGGCGGATCAGCCCTTGCCGGCGCAAATTGTTTACTGCCGAGGCGCCAGTCACACCGCGTGACGGATAGATCAAGTCGAGCAGCTTGTTTGATCCGTAGAAGTACGCTGCGCAGCCACCTACTCCCAAGATGACCGTGATCAGTGCCGAAAATATTTGTGTAATCATGGCTTCCTCCCCAGGATACCGGCCCGTGTTTTCGGCAACTCACCAAGAGACGCCGTACGAACGGTCCCGGCCAATACGGGCCGGAACCTTGGTTTCTCACATGCGGCCGCTGGCCAAATGGCGAGTCAGCGAAGCAGTTACTTGATTGCGTCCCAGCTCTTCTGGATTTCCGCGGCAGCATCGGCAGACGATTTGCCACCCACGAAATCCACCATGCCAGTCCAGAAAGCGCCCGCACCAATCTTGCCGGGCATCAGGTCCGAGCCGTCAAAGCGGAAAGTCGTTGCCGTTGACAGGATTTCGCCTTCTTTGCGCAGCGTGTCGTTGGCATAGGCCGCCTGATTCACGGATTTCAGCGGCGTCAGGAAGCCGGACTGGGCCATCCACAATTCATGCGCCAACGGCATTTTCAAAAACTCGATAAAGGCGCGCGTTGCCTTGGAGTCCTTGGTGATGGAAAACAGGGTTCCAGCGCCGAGCACCGGTTTGCCAAGGTCAGCCTTGGCGGCATAGGGCGGGAAGTAGAAGAAGTCCGCGTCTTCGCCGAGCTTTGTGCCTTCCGGGAAGAATGACGGGATGAATGACGCCTGCTTGTGCATATAGCACTTCGGCGGAACACCAAACAGGCCCTTCGGGCTGTCGCGGAAGTCAGTTGCTGCAACCGCAGCAACGCCGCCCGACACATATTTGTCATTCTTGGCGAATGTCGCAAATGCATCCAGCGCCCCGATGACGGCGGGATCGGTGAACGGTATTTCGTTGGTGACCCATTTGTCGTAGACGTCGCCCGGCTGCGTGCGCAGCATCATGTCTTCGACCCAGTCGGTAGCCGGCCAGCCGGTCGCACCGCCTGATCCCAGACCAATGCACCAAGGCGTGCCCCCGTCGGCAACGATCTGATCGGAGAGCGCAATCAGTTCCTCCATCGTGGCGGGCACTTTGTAACCGGCTTCGGCGAAGTTTTCCGGCGAGTACCAGACCAGCGATTTCACATCCGCCTTGTAGGGGAAGGAAAAGAACTTTGCGGTGCCGTCTTTGTCCTTGTATGTGCCGAGGTCAACCCAGGATTGGCCAGCGCCATAATTGTCCTTGATAAACTGGGCATCGGTATCCGCCAACGGCGTCAGCAAACCCTTGGCGGCCAGATCGGCGATGAGGCCGGGCTGGGGAAGAACCGCGATGTTCGGCGGCGAACCTGCCTGCGTGTCGATAACGATCTGCTGTTCATAGTTTTCAGATGAAGAGTATTTGATCTCTGCGCCGGTCGCCTCACTGAAATAGGCAAAAACGCTGGTGGCGAAGCCTTCGTCTTCACCGCGCCACGGGCCGAAGATCGTCAAAACTTCGCCCTTGAGGTCGACTTTCTTCAGCTCTTCGAAATTGGCCCAATTGAAGCGCGCGTCTTCTCCTGGCTTGAACTTCAGTTCCGCCGAGGCCGGCCACGCAGCAGCGACTGCGGCAAGCGCAACGCCCATCTTCAGGAAATTCTTCATTGCATTATCCTCCCATCAGGAATGTCAGGTCCGCAGACTCGTTACAGGTCCCAGCCTTTCCTACTTTGGATATTTGAAAGAGCTTTCAACCACTCAATCCAAAGCGCTTTGGCTAAATTCTTCTATCAAATTGAATTCGAGCGGAGTCAAGAGAAAATTCTCTTTAATCGATTAAATCACAAAATTATGCTGCTTTGCAACAGGATATAGTGCAGTGCAGCAAGAATTACCCACTTACCGGATTTCAAATCTGACAAGACGCTGTTGCAAGCTATCCACCAATTTGACACAAGTGCACACACTGTTTGAAAGCGCTTTGGCTGGCGCGAGAGGTTGACCATGAATCTAAAGCAACTGTCTGTGCTGCTTAACCTTTCCCAAACAACGGTCAGCCGGGCACTGAATGGCTATCCGGAGGTCAATGAGGAGACGAGGCGCCGGGTGGCGGAAGCCGCCCGCGTGAATGGCTATCGCCCTAATCCAAGCGCGCGCAGACTGGCGACCGGCAAGGCGGGGATGATTGGCTACATTCTGCCCACCGGTGCAAGTGTCGAGATTGACCCGCATTTCGTCGAGTTTCTTTCAGGCCTTGGAGATTACGCCCGTGGCCACGACATTGATTTGGCGTTGAGTCCTACCAATTTGGCGGACGAGGAGACAACTTATCGCCGCGTGGTGGCGAACAAGCTGGTGGATGCTGTCTATGTATCCTCGCCGCGACCGCAGGATCCACGGGTCAAGCTGCTCAACAAACTGCAAATGCCCTATATCGTGCATGGCAGGGTCGAGGGGCTCGACTTTGAGTACCCTTATGTCGATATCGACAATGAGGGCGCGTTTTACGATGCCGCGCGGCTGCTCATCCAACTCGGGCACAAGCGCATTGCGCTTATCAATGGCGACGTTGCCCAAACCTTCGCCATCCACCGCGAGCGCGGGGTGCGGCGCGCGCTCCGGGATCACGGCCTCGATCTTGGCGAAAACTATGCCCATTCGGCGACCATGACCGAGGAGAACGGCTATCGCGCCGCAATTTCCCTCATGGGACAAAACGAACGGCCAACCGCGATCCTGTGCTCCAGCATGATGATGTCGATCGGGATCGCCCGCGCCATGCGGGAGATCGGGCTTTCCATTCCCGGTGACATTTCAATCATATCGCATGATGACGTGTTTCCTTACCTGCGACCGGAGAACTTTGAAGTTCCGCTAACGACGACAAGATCGTCAATCCGCCTTGCCGGATCGCGGATCGCGGAACGGCTGGTGGCGCGCATATCGGGCACGGAGACCGGAAACCCTACCGAAATCTGGCCCGTCGATCTGATCGTCAGAAGTTCCACCGCGCCCGTTCAACGCAGGTGAACGCGCGTGTGGCGATTTGCGCCAACTGGAGCCGGTGAAAACCGATTGCTGAAACAGCGCGAGTATGGATACTGCACGGCGACTGTTTCGTTGACTTCATGGACTGCAAATCGCTTGGCGCTCAGCGTCGGCAAAATACGAGGGAGACACCTTTGGCCCGCATCACACTTCGACAGCTTCTGGACCACGCCGCAGAAGAGAATTACGGCGTTCCGGCGTTCAATATCAACAACATGGAACAGGCGCTTGCCATTATGGATGCGGCAAACGCCGTTGATGCGCCTGTCATTATTCAGGCATCGAGGGGCGCGCGGTCCTATGCCAATGACATCATGCTCAAGCACATGATGGACGCTGTGACCGAGATTTACCCGCATATTCCGGTCTGCGTACATCTTGACCACGGCAATGAACCCGCGACGTGCATGACGGCAATTCAGGCCGGGTTCACCTCGGTGATGATGGACGGATCGCTCAAAGCCGATGGCAAGACGCCCGGCGACTGGGATTACAATGTCGGGGTCACCAAGGCGGTGACCGGCATGGCGCATCTGGGCGGCATTTCGGTTGAAGGCGAACTCGGCGTTTTGGGCTCGCTCGAAAGCGGCATGGGCGAAGCCGAAGATGGCCACGGCGCCGAGGGCAAACTGTCGCACGACCAGTTGCTGACCGATCCGGATGAAGCAGTGAAGTTCGTCAAGGAGACGCAGGTCGACGCGCTGGCGATTGCCATGGGCACCAGCCACGGCGCCTACAAATTCACCCGCAAACCCGATGGCAAGGTGCTGGCGATGAATGTCATCGAGGAAATTCACCGGAAACTGCCGAACACGCACCTCGTCATGCACGGGTCGTCCTCGGTGCCGCAGGATTTGCAGGACATCATCAACGCCTATGGCGGCCAGATGAAGCCGACCTGGGGCGTGCCGGTCGAGGAAATCCAGCGCGGCATCAAGCATGGCGTGCGCAAGATCAACATTGACACCGATAACCGCATGGCAATGACGGGACAGATCCGCAAGGTGCTCTCGGAAAACCCGGGCGAATTCGACCCGCGCAAGTATCTGAAGCCCGCCATGGAAGCGATGGTCAAGCTGTGCAAGCAGCGCCTGCAAGAGTTCAACACTGCCGGCCAGGCGTCAAAAATCAAGAAGGTCATCACGCCGGCCGAAATGGCCAAACGCTATGCCAGCGGGGCGCTCGATCCGAAAATCGCCTGAAATGGCAAACAAAACCGAACGGGCTTCAGGGCCGGAGCCCGTTCGTTTTTTGGGGATAGATGCGCGTCCCGCAAAGGGACTTCTGCCAACTTCTTTTGGCAAACCTATTCGCATTCAACTCTGGCCAGCCCCCTGCCCTTCGCGCGGGAATCGATAAGCCTTGTATTTGCCAAGCGGCGGCGTCAGCGATTGCCA
>JANNRN010000376.1:0-12675 GCA_031401375.1 Phyllobacteriaceae bacterium
TCAGCTATGAACGCATTGAGATCGTCTTGGTTTAGGCGGTATGGTCGCTTCATCGCGGAATGATCATCCTGTCGTTTGTCTGCGGGAGAAAACGTTTTGCGCTCGTCTGGTCTGCATCGACTTTTGCTCGATCAAACTTGATAAGAGAAAAAAGACAACATACATGAGCGTTGGTGAAATAATTGTCATATATTCAGAAAAATTCGCATGAATTCCCTTGAATAAAAAAGAATACGCAAAGACATTTATCAAATTCAATTTAGTTGTAATATTAAAAAAGAATTGAAAGAAAATAAATGAAAAAACAATCACTGGTAAAATGAAAAAAACTGGTCCGTGCAAAACTGTATTAAGCAAGGCGCCTGGGCTAGATCCAGCATCAAATGTTCCAGAAATGTCGTAATAAAAAGCTTCCGAGACACTACGCGGATATTCAACATCGAATGGCCTGTCAAGAACCAAGTCAAACCGGTTCGATATCGAACGCCAAACAATTTCATAGTAAGTTACTTCAGTGCCAACAATACTCTTTCCTGCCAGGTAGGTGTACATCTGCTCCGCTTGGATTGCAAAACGCGCTGTTACCCACCTCACCATAAAATCTGGGGTCAAATAGTCTGGTATCTCAGCAAACTTCGAGTTAAAGCCGATCCAAAGAAGCAAAGACGCCATAGATAAGAACAAGACAAATCGACCAGGGCGAAACAACTTTATGTCCATGAGCAGAAATATGAAGACGCCCAGTGTCAGGGCTGTTGCAAGCCCGTCCACGTTCAATGCACTGCTAATGACAAACGCCAGCACCAGCAACGATGAAAGGGGGGCCCCAAGCTTGCTCTGCCGAATAATCAGCACCATGCTCGCCAGGTTGATGGCCTGGCTTGTCCCGTAGATGACGCCGACCATTCCGGTAAGCCCGCCAGAGACGTACCGAGCGTTACTCTGGAGTATGAAAACTGTAACAATGCTGATAACTATGCTGACAACAATTATTGAAGATATCATTTTTCTTCTTAGGTAAATTCTGTGTATTGGTTTGATAAATCGCACAACAATTACTGCCACAATAGAAATAGTTATCGAAACAAATACAAATTTGAAAATTATATACCATTCAAAATTTGACACGATATACATCGGTTCATTGTAAATTTGAACTATTCTCGAAAATATTATCCAAAAAATATCCTGAAGATAAAGAATCACCATGAAAAACGAAGTGTTTCGCATAGCGATTTCTCGTCGCGTGATTGACGAAGGCCGGTGAGGTGTTGGCAAATTTTCTGGACGTAACCTGTTATGGTTATCGTTCGTTCCTGTGTAAGCCTCAGACATTGACGGTCCTTTGCGAAAAGTACCGTCTCTTGATAATGTGCAGCCAAAGCAATCCGATCAGTGATGTCAATGCAGGTATGCTGATCACACTGATGTGGCGTGCCAGACCCGTGCCCACCAACACTGCGACAATACCAACAACGACAGAAATGCAGATGACATAGGTTTCCAGCGCGGAGCGCTTGGAGGCAAACCATGGAATGTAACCCAAATATGAGGACAAAATCGAGAAAGTAAGTGCATTCGCCACAATTATCGGCGCCAAAATGATCACGAGGGACAGGCCTTGAACATTGTGGGGGGTCATCACAAATGACAGTAGAAGGCAGCTTAGGGCTACGACGAAAATTGGGACAAGAAACCGCACCATGACCGGTCGCTGAAGTCGCTCAAAAGTCTTCGGACGCCGTGCGCTTATCTTGCGATAGGGAATCTGCAACCGCACGCTCATGATGAGACCCAAGCCCTGGGCAAGTTGCGCCATTGCAAGGAATATGTGAGCTTGAGCAGGAAACGTCGCGGTCACTATGATTCGAGGCATTTGCTGAAAAAGCGCAGGCAAAACGCTGCCAACAAGAAACACCGCGTTAGTCCGAATTAGAGTCAGCCCAACCGGGTCCATGTTGGGAAACAAGTCTGTTACGCGCAGAAAGACCAGGAACATAAGTACGCAAGCCAAAATGGAACAAATCAGCAGGCTTTCGACGTAAGCCAGCCCCGCCATGCTGGCGGCGATAGGGACAAACAGCCAGCCAGACCTAAGCAGCTGCACCAAAAACCAACCCGCGAAGGCTTTGCGAAACTCCAGGGCCCGTGAAGCCTCGTCTGCAAACTTCTCCGTCAGGAATGCAAAGCAGATTGCCAGCGCCAAGAGAAAGCCCACTTGCGAAGGTAACACCAAAAGCAACAAGAACAGCGAGACAAAGCTCACAATCGTCATCCATGTCAGGGCGGAAATGTATTCCCTGGCCAGTCGCTGGTGCTCGGCGCGCCCTGAATGTGAAATGAAATAGTTGAGGTGAACCGGGATGGATGTGAGCGTCAACGCCAACATTGAAATTGGTATCAAATGAATGAGCGCGTGGTCTTCACCAGCAAAACCAGCACCCTCCAAAAGGACGGCGGCGGGACGCATACAAAGAGCCACCGCGCGAAAAGTGAGCAGCCTTAACATGATTTCAAATCCCGAGCTTCACGGGGCGCATCACACCGCAAACGGCACCTTGTGATCATGGTGGCAAAGGTCCGCTTGTCTTCAGTTGTCACCCGGCTTTGGCGCGCACTGCAAGCTGCGGGTCAATGCCGCTGCCCTTAAAGAGAGTCGCAACTCCGTCAACCTTGGGGAGAGTGTATAGCGTCACCGCGTAGCGTTTGCCGCTTTTTATGGGTTTGCCGCCATGGATACATTTTGTATCACAAACCAGAAGAGAGCCTGCTTTGGCGTGCACCTCCAAGAGTTCATCTTCGACACGCTCGAACCTACTCTGCCCGAGGGGGTAGATTTCACGTTTTCCAAGCAAGTTGAAATGGGTGCCCGGTACATACTGAAAAGGACCATTTTCGCCGGTGACGTCGTTCAGGTACCAGATGCACTTTACTTGGTGCGAGAATGGTGAGTCTCGGTGGAGGCCACCACCAGATCCCAAATTGTTTTCCTTTTGGACGACTCGGTTGGCCATGAGTGTCCAAGATTTTGTTTTGCGGCCAGTGTAAGCATCAATTGCTGCAATGCGTCGCGGCACATCAAAAAAACGCACCAGATCAACCATGTCTTGCTCGAAGCCCAAAATGCGTGTGTCCGATGCCAATCCATCGCGCCAAACGCGTGGATGAGATGGATCATCTGCCATCGAATCGATTCGAGAGATCAACTCCCGGCAAGTCTGTGGAGTCAGCGCGTTTGCAATGACCAAAGCCGTCGCTTCCTTTAGTTCTCTAAATTCACCATGCGTGGCAAAAGAGTTCATCCAGGCCGATGCAGCAATTGCCTTTGTGTAATTTACGAGTGAGTTCATTTCGTCATCTCTATTCTGCGGATTTTTCGTCGTTGTCAGTATCACAATGGTTCCAGACACTCCCAAAGCAGCGGTTCTCCAAAATGCAAGTCCCGCACTGCAATTCGGCCCAGAACCCCGTCGTAGTGCTTTGGCGCCAACCCGTATCCGGGTCTAACGGACCGCATGTTCTCGGAGGTTATGCGGGCCCCGGCAGGAATCTCTGCAGCAATGTACAGGGACCGGCGAAACTGAACGTTGCCTACTTCGCTGGATTTGCGTCCATAGTCAACTGATCCCAGGGCCAACCATGCGGTGTTGGCATCGTGGCACAATTCAGCCATTTCCTTCGGTTCGAGCGAAAAACTGTCATCCGGCCCGCCGCCGCTTCGGTCCAACGTGAAATGTTTCTCAATGATGCAGGCGCCCAACGCAACGCTGGCAATCGCTGTCGTGTTGTCCAAAGTATGGTCGGACAAGCCCGTCGGCAATCCGAAAAGATCCCGCATGTCGCTGAGGGTGCGAAGGTTATAGTCTGCTGCGGGCGCCGGGTAGCCACTCACACAATGTAAAATTGCCAGTTCTTTGCATCCGCCCGAACGCGCGGCGTCAATCGCCTCTGCAATTTCCCCGGCATCAGCCATCCCGGTCGAGATGATCATCGGCTTGCCCTTGCTGGCCACGTAGCGGATCAGCGGCAGGTCAACAGCCTCAAATGACGCTATCTTAAAAGCAGGGGCGCCGAGACTGTCGAGCAGGTCAACTGCGGTGTTGTCAAACGGAGACGAAAAAATGGTTATCCCGAGTCTTCTGGCATGTTCGAACAAGGGCGCGTGCCATTCCCAGGGCATGTGTGCTTCTTCGTAAAGGTCGTAGAGGTTGCGCCCGTCCCACAGTCCGCCCTTTATTCGAAATTCCGGCGCGTCCGATTTGAGGGTAATCGTGTCAGGCCGATAGGTTTGAATTTTGACCGCATCGGCACCTGCCGCCTTTGCCTCACTAACGATTTTGAGCGCTGTCTCAAGCTTGCCATTATGATTGGCTGAGAGCTCGGCAATCACAAAGGGCGGATTGTTGACCGAGATAACGCGACCAGCGATGGCAATTTCTTGGCTGTTGGTTGAAGTCATTTCCGAACTGTTCTTTCACAAACCTTTTGCCATTCATCCGCAAGTAACCCGAAGCAGTGGATGGAATGATGGTTAACTCCGTCGAAAAAATGGTCGCGCCATATTCCTTCAAGCCTGAAGCCCATCTTTTCGTTGTATGCAAGTGTACGCATGTTGAATGCCAGTGTCTGTGCGAATACCTTTGAGAATTTCAACACCTGAAATGCATGATTGAGCACCGCGGTGCCGAGCCTTGTGCCCGTTCCTTTGGCTGCATCCGGCGCGACATAAAAGCCCCATTCAGCCACCGGTCCGCCACGCCATTGCGAGAGTTTTGAAAAGCCGCATCGTTCTCCGGCAGACTCAAGAATGAGTAGATGCGTTGCCTTGTCTTCTTGGCAAGTTTCAAACCAGGCTTTGTGTTCACGGATACCGATCTCGGCTTGTGAGTACATATATTTCCGGACCTCTGGGTCGTTACGCCAGGCCAATACCTCCTCCAGATCGCAGGCGGTCATCGGACGCAGAATGTCAACGGAACCCTGCATTACCGGGCCACCCTGCTGGCAAGACACGCAGATACCCTCATCGCACCGTTCCCGTCTGTCAGAGTTGCAGCGATCGCCGACAGCGAGGACCGCAGATCAGGCGACTTGACCAAGACCGACACGCAATCACGCAGTTTGCCCAAGAGTCCGGCGGCTGAGGACAAAACGACCGCCGCCCCGACTTCTTCCATGTTGTCGGCAACCATTCGCTGATTTTCTGCTAAGACAAATATGATACTCGGTACCCCGAGACAACATCTTTCCCAAGATGTCGCACCAGCCGCACCTATGGCAAGATCGGCGCCCGCCATGAGTTGCGCCATATCGCTGACATCAACCCGAACTGTCGTTGGCCACGGCATTTCTGCAGCCACCTGCCTTACCGCGTCAACACAAGGAGCCCCACTTCCGAGTACCACATCAATCGTACAACTAGTGGGCAGTGGCGATAATTTCAACGCGGCCAAAACGTCAACTGTCACGTTGTCTGGATCGGTTCCGCCCATGGATATGAGTATTCTCTCAAGTTTCGAATTCGCTCGGCGGGCGAGACTGTAGGCACGCAGGGCGGCAAATTCGGGTCGCAGCACCGCATATTGCGATCCTGCCAGCACTTTGCACCCTTGCGGCGTCAGTTGCCCGTAATCGGCAGCATTGCGCCCATATGTCTGGTCCAGCAGCACATCGCAATCGTGCCGCCGGTCGGCAAGATCATCAATAACCATGATGTTTCCGACATGCGCGCGGAGCATCTTCTGCCAGCGGAAATCGATCCCGTAATGATCCACAACCAGCCAGTCAAATGGTCGACCACTCAGCTCGAAAAGCGTTTGGCGCGCGTCTTCGTCCCAACGCGCACCAAGCCAAGCGGCGTGCTTGGGCAGGTCATCGGCACTGTCCTGGTCCGCGGCAACAGTTTCAGCTGGCAGCATGGCGACATCATGCCCCTCACGCTTCACGATCCTGGCCGCATTTCCCTCATGGTTGCGCATCACAAACAGACACTGGCCGCCGCCTTCACGCAAGGCGTTCGCAAGCGTCAGACAGCGCATCAGATGCCCCAGGCCGATTATATGAGACGAATCGACACGAAATGCTATGCTTTGAGGCACGCGTGCTGATCTCCTGGCGCTAACGGTTCACGACAGCTCACGCTGACTTTTGCATCAAGAACCAAGTGATGTCATCCTGTGGGAAATTGGGGTCGCCGCGATAGGCAAAGCCGTAATCGATAAGTTCCAGATCCGGGTAGGTTTTCAATATTTCCCCGGCGAAGTCGCGCTTGAACAGGCGATCAGTTTGACCGCGATAATCAATCTTCACGGGCGATGGATTGTAGTATTCGCAAACCAGCATATAGCGGGATGCCGCGTTGTAGAGTTTTTCATAGACCCCAGGCAATTCATCGGGGTTAATATGGATCAGCACGCCCTTGATGAGCGCCAGATCGAACTTCTTTTCATTCGAAAACTCGAGAATGGAGTTTCTGAAAACATGTGATGAAGGGATGATTGTCTCAAGTTCATCGGCGGCTTTGGCGTTGATCTCGATGGCAAACTGCTCCTGCTTTGGAAACAATATCTGCAAGGCCTTGATGTTCATGCCGATATTGGCGCCGAACTCAATCACGCTTGCGAGGCCGTTGGCTTTTGCCAGAGCCTTCGAGAAGAATGCCAGATTTGACGCAAGCAGTTCCGGGCCTTGGTTGCGGGAGATGTAGTTCTCGCCAAATTCGCCTGCCCAGAATTTTTCCTGTTCGGTCTTGAAAGTCATCTTTCTTCCTTCTCGCAGTTCAGATTTTAACTTGCTTCACATTGCTGTTGATATCCAGCCATGAAGGGTTCCGGTCAAGCAGTGCAATGATATCCGCAGTGGTGAATCCACGATTTTGTGGATAGAGCGCCTCAAACACCTTGCTGACCAGATCATAATCTTCCGGTGTGTCAACGGTACACCGATACGAGCTAAAGTCGACAGGCAGTCTTACTGAAGCAAGTGCATAGCGATGGGGTCGCCGGTAGATGAATGGGGTAACGTGTTCCCTCTCGACAGGATCACGACTTTCCTTGAAAGCTTCTTCTAATGCCTGCGCCGAAAACACCTCAACTGCCATGCCATAGGGATATGTCGGCTCAATCATGTTGGATGCATAATCCGGCTTATTTCCACCCGACATAGGCTTGCGAAAGGCAGTGATGACATCAGAGATAACGGCAACATCGAGAAGCGGGCAATCTGACGTGAGCCGGATCACGGTCTGCGCCTCAAATTTTCTTGCTGCCTCGTGATAGCGCGCCAGCACGTCTTGTTCAGAACCACGGTACGAGGCAATACCCATTCTGCAGCAGAGGTCTGCAAGCACATCATCTGTGGCGTTTGTCGTGGTGGCGACCACGACTTCGTCCACCTGCGTGGCTTCGTCCAGACGCTCAAGCAGCCGCTCAAGAATCGGCTTGCCCATGAGAGGCAGCATCACCTTTCCGGGCAGGCGCGTTGATGTCATCCGCGCTTGAATGATCGCGACGGTTTTCAATGCGCCAGCGCCAATTCGAGTTCGTTTACGACTGTCATCTGCTGCTCCGGCGTCAAGCCTGAGTACATCGGGATCGAGATGGTGCGGCCATAGTATTTCATGGCATTTGGAAAATCCTGCGGCTCGAAACCGAAGCGCACGAAATCAGGCTGAATATGCACCGGAATGTAATGAACATTCACGCCAATACCTGCCGCGCGGAGGTGGTCAAACACACTGCGCCGCGTTGCTCTGGTTTTTGTCCCGTCAATTTGAATTGGATAGAGGTGAAGTGACGAGTGTGAATCGTTACGCCTTTTGGGAAGAATGAACGGGAGGCGGGCAAGCTCGCGGTCATAGACATCAGCGATTTCGTGCCGCCGCGCAATCCACTCATCCAGATGTTGGATCTGGGTGACGCCGAGCGCCGCCTGCAATTCAGTCATGCGATAGTTGTAGCCGAGACAATGCTGCTCGTAATACCAAGCGCCCTGCTCTTTGTCTTCCAATTCGCCGGGAACGCGCGTAATGCCATGCGAGCGCAAGAGGCGCATGCGGCGAGCAAGCTCGTCTGACTGAGTCAGGGCCGCACCGCCTTCGGCGGTGGTGATGATCTTGACGGGATGAAAACTGAACACGACTATGTCGCTATAGGCGCAGTCGCCGACTGTCGTTGCCAGATATTTGGCCCCGATTGCATGGGAGGCATCTTCAATGATCTTGAATTGGTATTTTTGGGACAAGCGATAAATCGGCTCCATTTGCGCGGGAAGGCCGGCAAAATGCACCGGAATGACAACCTTGGGCAATCTTCCCGCCTTGTCGGCCTTGTCGAGTTTTTCCTCAAGCGCGGTAACGCTCATATTCAGCGTTTCTGCGTCAATATCGACAAAATCAACGTCGGCGCCGCAATACCGTGCGGCGTTTGCCGAAGCGACGAACGTATTGGGGCTGGTCCAGACTATGTCACCTTTGCCGACGTCAAGCGCCATACAGGCGATGTGCAGTGCACTTGTAGCCGAGTTCACCGCCACCGCGTGAGCGGCGCCTGAAGCCGCTTTCAACGCGTCTTCAAACTGCGGGACCACTTGTCCTTGCGTGAGAAAATCAGACTTCAGGACATCGACCACAGCCTTGATGTCGTCATCCGAAATCGTCTGCCTGCCGTAAGGGATCATCGCAAGTTCCAGTCTTCTTCACGCCAAATGATTGGGGTCAACATGCTCACGAATGAGCGCACGCAGCTGATCCACCGTCAAAAAGTCGTCGTTGGATCCGCTGTCGTAGCTAAAACCTTGAGCAACCTTCGTACCGCCCATCTTTGCACAATACGCGTTCGTGTCGAAATGGCCGCCCATCGGCAAAATGGCATAGTACTTCCCAAGATCAACCGTGTTGAAGCTGTCGCTGGCGGTGATCATCTCTTCGTGGACCTTCTCGCCAGGACGGATGCCGACTATTTCGATCTTTGCCTCAGGTGCAATGGCCTCGGCCACATCCGTGATGCGATAGGATGGGATTTTTGGAACAACCACTTCGCCGCCCCAGGCGTTTTCGATGCACCACAGCACCATATCAACGCCTCCCTGCAGGCTGATATTGAACCGTGTCATCTCAGGATCGGTAATCGGCAGCACACCATCTGCCCGGCGGTCAAGAAAGAATGGAATGACCGATCCGCGGCTTCCCATCACATTGCCGTAGCGCACGACACTGAACCTGATATCCCGGTGACCTTTGATGTTATTGGCGGCGACGAACAGCTTGTCTGAGCACAATTTGGTCGCACCGTAGAGGTTGATTGGCGCCGCTGCTTTGTCAGTTGAGAGTGCGACGACGCAGTTTACGCCAGTGTCGAGGCAAGCTTCAATGAGGTTTTGCGCACCAAGGACATTGGTCTTGATACACTCGAACGGATTGTACTCAGCTGCCGGCACCTGTTTAAGTGCCGCAGCATGGACAACAATGTCTATATCCTCCAGCGCGCGACGCAAACGCGCTTCGTCGCGAATGTCTCCGATAAAGTACCGCAAGCAAGGGTACGTTGTGGTCGGAAACTCCTGCGACATCTCAAACTGCTTGAGTTCATCGCGACTAAAAACGACCAACCGACGAACCTCTGGATACCGTATCAGTACTTCGCGGACAAAGGCCTTTCCAAAAGAGCCTGTGCCGCCCGTTATCAGAATACTTTTTTTGTTCAGCATCAATAGACCCTTCCGGGTGGGTTAACCTCAAAATATGCCGGGTGGGTTAACCTCAAAATCTGCAAAGATCAACACGAGCTGGATACCTCAACGACTTTCAGTTCCGGCAAGGTAAGTCACACTACGAACATGGTATGCGTATGGATCGCTCTCGCCCGGAGTCCTTGATGCAACGACTGCTCTGCAATATTCGGCAGTCATTCCGTTTGTGCTTGATTTTGATTTGCACCATGGGATGACTTCGCTTTACAGGCGAGCACGTTGCGTGCATTGGGCGTCGTCGTTACACCCCCTACACAAGCTCCAGGTCAAGCTCGAATTCGGGGTAGCCGAGTTCGGTCATTTTGTTCAAAGTTGACTGGCCGATGCTGACTAATGTTCACTGGTTGTTGGGGCTTCGCGCTTGCCGCGTATTGACGGCAACTCCATTCCATATGCCGATCTGAGTTCAACCGACTGCGCAGATTATAGCCCGTGTCGACTTGCCAGCCTGCGGCCCTACAAATGTCGGCCTCTAGGTATTGTGACTTCAATTGGCGGTTTCTCAATAATTCGTTGAATCAGTCACCAGATTCCGCGTGTATCGACGACAGTTTTGCCTTTCAATAGTGTCCGGTCAATTGACTTGAATGGCTTGTGGTCAACAAGCAGCACGAGAATGTCGGCCCGCGCGAGCGCCGCTTCAAGGCTGCTCAAGGCCACGCCGCGCTTCTTCAGGCTGTCCGGCAATTCCTCAATATAGGGCTCGACGGCAAGAATCTCGCCAAGTCGCAAATCCGCAAGACGCGTCACGATGTCAATGGCCGGGCTTTCGCGCAGATCATCGACATCCGCCTTGTAGGCAAGGCCGAAGCAGGCGATGACCTGCTCCTTGGCGCCCTTGATTCCCTGAAGCACCTTTTGAACAACCCAGCCCGGCTTTGCATCATTGGTATGGCGCGCCTGCGTAATCAGCTTCGCCTGTTCGGGCGCGCTGTGAACAATGAACCAGGGATCGACAGCAATGCAGTGACCGCCGACTCCAGGTCCGGGCTGCAAAATATTGACACGCGGATGACGGTTGGCAAGGCGTATCAGTTCCCAGACGTCAACGTTCAACTTGTCGCAAATGACTGACAATTCATTGGCAAAGGCAATGTTGACGTCGCGAAAACTGTTTTCCGTCAGTTTGCACATTTCCGCGGTTCGCGCGTCGGTCACCACGCATTCCGCCTCGACAAAAATCTTGTAAAGCGCAACAGCGGCCTGCGAACATTTCGCCGTCAGTCCGCCGATCACGCGATCATTGTGCACCAGTTCGCGCAAGACGTGGCCCGGCAGCACCCGTTCCGGACAATGCGCAACGCGGATATCGGATGCCTCGCCGTGTACGTGCGGGAATGTCAAATCGGGCCGGACTTGGCTCATCCATCGAGACACGGCTTGGGTGGTGCCCACTGGAGAGGTCGATTCCAAAATAACCAGATCGCCCGCTTTAAGCACCTTGGCGATTGATTTCGCTGCCGCCTCGACAAATCGCACATCAGGTTCATGTCCATCCTTAAAGGGCGTTGGCACGGCAATCAGGAACGCGTCCGCCGGTTCAGGCTTTGTCGTTGCGCGCAGATAGCCGGCTGTCACCGTTGCCCGGACCACGACATCAAGGTCAGGTTCGACAATATGAATCTTGCCCTGATTGATGGTGCTGACCGCGTATTCGTTGACATCAACACCGATCACATTGACTTTGCGGGACGCGAAGACGGCCGCTGTCGGCAACCCGATATAACCAAGTCCAACCACACAAATTGTCTTAGATGTCATCTTTGCTCCGCAGGCTTGAAAATGGCCAAAACGTCCAAAATGCGCGCACAGGCTTTGCCATCGCCGTAAGGGTTGTGCGCAATACTCATGCTTGCATAAACCGCTTCGTCTGACAGCAGCCGATTGATTTCGCCGACAATGGCGTCGATTCTTGTTCCGACCAGCTTGACGGTGCCGGCGGCAACGGCTTCGGGGCGCTCGGTCGTTTCGCGCATCACCAGAACCGGCTTGCCGAGCGAGGGCGCTTCTTCCTGGATGCCGCCCGAATCGGTGAGGATCAAGTGGGACCTGTTCATCAGATACACAAATGGAAGATAATCCACCGGTTCAACGAGATGGATGTTCTTGATTCCGCTCAGCAGACGGTTGACCGGCTCGCGCACATTCGGATTCAGGTGGACCGGATAAAGAACTTCAACATCGCCGCGTTCCGTCGCAATTTTCGCCAGAGCCTGGCAAATCCGTTCAAATCCCAGGCCGAAGCTTTCGCGGCGATGGCCGGTGACAAGGATTAGCTTCTTGTGTTCTGACAGAAACGAAAACCGCTCATCCAGTTGCCGCTTCAAGACCGCTTCGCCTTCGATGCGCGCGGCGATGGTAAGAAGCGCATCGACGACCGTATTGCCAACGACATGAATGCTCTCTGGTGAAATCCCCTCTCGTTCGAGGTTCTTTCTGGACTCCAGGGTCGGCGGAAAATGAACCTGAGCCAAAACGCTTGTCAGCCGACGATTTGCCTCTTCGGGCCAGGGCGACAACAGATTTCCGGTGCGCAGGCCAGCCTCGACATGGGCCACTGGAATCTTGTGGTAATAGGCCGCAAGGCTTGCCGCGAATGTCGTGCTCGTGTCGCCATGCACCAGGATCAGATCGGGTGTGAACTTTCGAAAAACCCGTTCCATGCCCGTCAAAATTGCGCTGGTGATATCGCTCAGGCTCTGACCGGGTTTCATGACATCGAGATCGAAATCCGGCGAAATTGCAAAGAGATCCAGCACCTGGCGCAGCATTTCGCGGTGCTGCCCGGTGACACAGACCTTCGCGTCAAAACGGGGGTCAGCGCCGAGAGCCAAAACCAAGGGTGCCATTTTGATGGCTTCAGGACGAGTGCCAAAAACACTCAGTACGGAAACAGGCTTTCTCAGGACTCCAGCTCCTCTGAGCGAA
>JANNRN010000377.1:0-9547 GCA_031401375.1 Phyllobacteriaceae bacterium
CCGATGAGAGGCGAATCAAGTTTCAACGCGCGTTCGACTTCCTTTTCGTCGTGCACCTCAACAAGTGCATCCATGCCAAGCTCAAGGGCGGTCGCTTCAAGCTCGGATGCCAGTTCATCGCTGACGCTTGCCATGATGATCAGGATTGCGTCGGCTCCCCATGCCCGCGCCTCGTGGACCTGATAGGGATCGAAAAGGAAGTCCTTGCGCAGCGCAGGTAGTTTCGTCGCTTTTCGGGCTGCGGTGAGAAATTCCGGCGCACCCTGAAATGACGGCCCGTCAGTGAGGACAGACAGGCAGGCAGCGCCGCCGCTCTCATAGGCCGAAGCAAGCGCGGACGGATCGAAATCAGCGCGAATGAGCCCCTTGGAAGGACTCGCCTTCTTGATCTCGGCGATGAGCGCGAATGCACCATTGGTCCGCTTCTTTTCAAGCGCAGCAAGAAATCCGCGTGGTTTTTCCGCGTCCATGGCCCGCAGTCTGATTTCGCGGAGCGGCACCCGCGATTTGGCGGCGGCAATCTCCTCGCGCTTGTACTTTTCGATCTTTTGAAGAATGTCAGCCATTGGTCACGGCGACAAGTTTGGCAAGCGCCTCGCGCGCAGCGCCTGAGCGGATGGATTGTCCTGCAAGTTCAACGCCTTCCTTCAAGTTCTCCGCCCGCTCGGCGATGACCAGAGCGGCCGCCGCGTTGAGCTTTGCGATATCTGCGTAAGCGCCCGGATTGCCGTCGAGGACGCCGCGCAGCGCAGCGGCGTTTTCGGGTGCTTCTCCACCCTTCAGCGCGGCAGGGGCGCAGCGCGCGAGGCCAGCCTGCTCCGGGGTTATCTCCATGGTGGAGACCTTGCCGTCTTTCAGGACCGCCACTTTGGTCGCGCCGGTAAGCGTGATTTCATCGAGCCCTTCGCCATGAACGACCCAGACATTCTCTGCACCGAGCTCGTTAAGGACGTGTGCGAGCGGCTCCACCCATTTCGGTGAAAAGACACCGAGCAGCTGGCGCTTCACGCCAGCCGGGTTTGACAGGGGCCCCATCAGGTTGAAAATCGTTGGCGTGCCAAGTTCGACCCGGTAGGGTCCGACATGCTTCATGGCCGGATGATGGGCCTGGGCAAACATGAAACCGATGCCAGCCTGTTCAATGGACCGGGCAATCACGTCCGGCGCAACGTCGAGCCTGACGCCAAGCGCCGACAAGGTGTCGGCGGTGCCGGACTTGGACGACATGCCCCGGTTTCCGTGTTTGGCGACTTTGACGCCGCAGCCCGCAACAATGATCGCTGCGGCAGTCGAGACATTGTATGACCCTGAAGCATCACCTCCGGTGCCAACGATGTCCATGGCGCCGGGAGGCGCGATGACCGGGATCATCTTGGAACGAAGCGAGGCGACCGCGCCCGAAATCTCGTCCACGGTTTCGCCGCGCACGCGCAGCGCCATCAAAAACGCACCAAGCTGCGAGGGTGTCGCGTTGCCGCTGAGCATGGCGTCGAATGCCTCGAATGATTCCTGGCGCGTCAGCGTGGCGCCGGTTGCGACCTTTTGAACAAAAGATTTGAATTCGGGCATGGTTGTCCGCCTAGTTTGTGATCGCGCGCTCGATCAGCGGCTGATTGATCGTCACGGGAAACGCGAGCTGAAGCTTTGCCACAAGCTGGTCGAGGAGATCATCCGACAGCGCTGAGGCGGCACGCTTTTTCTGATCGTCTGCGAGGGAGGCTGCCGAATTGTTGGTCGGCTCGTAGGTCTCCACGACTTTCAAGATGATCTGCTTGTCACCTGCCGCGCCGCCAGAGGAGGTAACCAATCCCTTGCCGCCGCCGAAAGCGGTTTCTACAGCCGATACGTCTAAATCGGGGTCTTCGACATCGCGCTTCAATCCGCGTTTGGTATCCGTGGTCAGTTTGAGTTCGGAAGCGATGTCATCGAGCGATTTCCCGCCGGCGGCCTGTTTTGTGACTTCGGCGGCTTTGGCGGCAAGAAGCTCTGCCGCTTTGGCGACCTTCCAATCGGAAACAACCGTGTCTTTCACTTCTGACATTGGGCGTTCGCGCTCGGGGGTGATCTGCAGAACTTCGTACCAAAGGAACCCGTTCGAGCCGACATTGATGGGCGCATTTTCGATGCCTTGCTCGGCGGCGAATACCGCTGTGAGTAGACTGGCGGTCTCTGGCAAGTCCTTGACGGGTTTGCCATCGATGGACTGACCCGTCGCGTCGGCGCCATCAATGGTCACCAGCTTGAGCTTGGTCTTGGCCGCAGCTGCCTCGATGGTGTCGCCGCCGCCGCGCGCGTCTTCATAGGCATCATGAACCTCGAGCAGCACCGCGTTGGCTTCGGTAAGCGCCATGTTGTTGCGGATCTCGGCCTTGACCTCATCAAAACCGGCTATCGTCTGCGGCGTGACGGCGGTGACGCGCACGAGCACTGAACCGAATTGACCGTCAATCACGTCGCTGACTTGACCTGCGGAAAGGGCAAATGCGGCGTCGGCGATTTTCTGGTCCGGCAGATCCTGCTTTTGAAGGTCCCCCAGGGCTACATCGGCAAGCGTCTTCTTTTCCGCCGCGACAATATCGTCGAAAGTGGCGCCAGCTGTGATTTTTGCTTTGGCTGCATCGCCATCAGTACGGCTTGCAAAGACAATCTGCTCGATGCGCCGTGTTTCTTTCTTCGTGTAGCGCTGGATGCTGGCGTCGTAGTCCGCTTTGACTGCGGCATCATCAATTGCCGCCGGGTTGGATGTGTCTTCAGGTGTCAGTTTGACATACGAAAACTTGCGATATTCCGGCGCCTTGTAGGAATCCTTGCGCTCCTCAAAGAACGTTGACAATTCGGCTTCCGACGGCTCGGCAACCGGCTGCACGAGGCTGACCGGCAGGACGAGAAACTCGACATCACGGCTTTCGCCGCCATGAACTGCCAGCGCTTGCAAATAGACGTCGGGAGCGGTTACGCCATCGGTCAGCGCTTCGACGACTTGCTGGCGGATTGCAACTTGCTCACGGCTCTTCAGGTAATCTTCCGGCCTCATGCCGACGTTGCGCAGAACGCCGTCAAAATTCACCCGCGAGAACTTGCCGGACGCATCCCTGAACGCCGGATCTTCCGCCGTGAGACTGGCCAACCTGTCTTCAGACAAGCCAAGTCTCATCTTGCGCGACTGCTCGTCAAGCACAACGCCCGCCGTCAATTGAGCAAGGACCTGCTGGTCAATTCCGAGCGCAGCCGCCTGCTCGCGCGAGAGCCTTTGGTTCAGTTGCTGGCTGTAGATTTGGAGTTGCCTGTTGTAGGCAAGTCGATACTCGATGGGCGAAACGGAAACATCTCCGGCTGTCAGCACCGAGTTGCCGACAATTCCGCTGCGGAAAACATCGCCGACACCCCAGGCGACGAAGCTCAGTCCCAGCAGAACCAGAAGCAGTTTTGCCATCCAGCTTCGGGCAGCGTTTCGCAAAGAATCAAGCATCGATAAATTCCATCTCGTCCGGAGCCAGGAGTTTGTCGTCTTTTATGCAGCCTGACACTGGCAAGCAAGTTCGGATTGCCGGGAACGTGCCAACAAGGCCGATTTGCTAACGCGGATGAATTTGCTAGGAACCGGTTGAGACCCAAAAAAGGAAGTTGGTGCCCGCATGTCCATCAAGCCACTTGTTGCCGGAAACTGGAAAATGAACGGTGTATCGGGATCCCTGAGCGAGCTGCACCAGCTGCGCGCAGGGTTCATGTCGGGCCTGGATGCTGATTGTGACGGGTTGATCTGCGTTCCTGCGACACTTCTTGCGCGGGCGGCGGAGATTACCTCAAACAGTCCGTTGGGTATCGGCGGGCAGGATTGTCACGCTGAGGACAGCGGCGCCCATACCGGAGATGTGTCGGCGCCGATGATCAAGGACACAGGGGCATCGCATGTTATTGTGGGTCATTCGGAACGGCGAAGCGACCACGGCGAGAGCGACGCGGCGGTCAATGCGAAAGCCATGGCTGCGTGGCGGGCGGGTCTTGTCGCAATCATCTGCATTGGCGAAACCGGCGGCGAGCGAAGGGCCGGCGTCACCAATGAAGTACTGAGCCGGCAGCTGGCGGGGTCTGTTCCCAAAGGCGCAACGGCGCAAAACACAATCATCGCCTACGAGCCGGTGTGGGCGATTGGTACGGGTCTGACGCCAACCATCGCCGATGTTGAAGATGCCCATGCTCATATTCGCGAGCAGTTGCAGGGTCTGGCCGGTTCACATGCAGCCAGAATGCGCATTCTGTACGGCGGATCAGTGAAGCCTTCCAATGCCAAGGAGCTGCTATCCATCGAGAATGTCGATGGCGCGCTTGTGGGCGGCGCAAGCCTTAAGGCAGCGGATTTTCTCGGCATATGTGATGCCTACCGCGCGTTTTGAACGCGTGACAGTCTTGCAAGGCAAGGCAAACGTTCACAGATAAGGCCAAGAGCGTGCACGCGGACTTCCTTTCCATGGCGTTCAAGTGTAAAGGGGCGCGACATTTGGGCAGACGCACCCGCCGTTCTTCGCTCACCAAACCCAATAAACACGGAACTTCTCATGCAAACCGTTCTCATCGTCATCCATCTGATGGTCGTCATTGCTCTTGTCGGCGTTGTGCTGCTGCAGCGTTCGGAGGGTGGCGGGCTCGGAATTGGCGGCGGATCAGGGTTCATGACGGCGCGGGGGGCGGCAAATGCGTTGACACGCTCCACGGCGATTCTTGCGGTCGCCTTCTTTGCGACCTCGCTCGCCCTTTCTCTGCTGGCTCGCTACGGTTCAAAATCGACTGACGTGCTCGACAAGGTGCCGGCCGTGCAAACGGAGCAAGGCGGAACCGGCGTTCTCGACCAGTTGGGAGGCAAAGACATCCCGACCCAGGAAACCGCACCATCAGCGCAGGTTCCTGCTGCCCCATCTGCGGACGCGCCCGCCGGGGAAGTCAACACACCGGCCATTGCGGATCCGGCCGCTCCGTCGCCAGAAAGCTTGGAGCCAGCAAACGGCGCTGCTCAGCCTTTGGCCCCCGGCGCGGCCATGCCTTTGACCCCCGAGGCCCCGGCATCGTCAACGGGAACCGGCACAGCCCCCGCCAATTGATGGCGGGATTTGAGCGGCCGCGCTGACTTTCAGATACGCGCAAGTTCCTGGATGAAACAGGTGTCCGTCACGGGCGTGTTGCCGTTGCGCATCGCCGGATGACTTTCGTTGCGGGACTCTTGAGAAGACCCCTGTGGATGCGGTATGATGAAGCATGTCGCGACGTCCGTTCGAAACGGACGCCATCGACGATTAGTTGAAATGGAATTCATGATGATCTCTCGCCGCCTGCTTCTGACTGGTATTGCTGCACTGACTTTCACGTCCCCATCCCAAGCCGCTTTCTTCGGGTTCAAGACCAAAGCTGAAAAAGAAGCCGAGGCAAGAGCTGAGGCCGAAGAACTGAAGGCGCTGAAAAAGCAACTGAAGCTGGCAAAAAAGAAGGGCAAGAAACTTACTGCCGATGATTTGGCGCGACTGAAAGAGCTCAAGTCCCGCGAAGCGCAGCGCTTGGCTCTGGCGGAAAAGAAGTCCTTGAAGAAGGAGCCAGAGGTAAAGGTGACCCGGGTTAACCGCCAGGAGCTGGCCCGCATCAAGGCGCAGGACGAGCAGCTTGCCAGGTCCGAAATCGAGTTGAAGCTTTCGAAGCGCAAGCCGATTTTTGACAGTGGCGCCCAAGAGCCGCAAAAGAAAATTGTCCGCAAGATCGGCAAGAAGACCTACACAATAGACCCGCGCTTTGAACCGCAGCAGGTTACTTTCACCGGCTTTCCTACCGGCTCTATCGTGATCAATTCGCAGGACAAGTTCCTCTATCTGGTCGAATCGCCGTTCAGTGCACGCCGTTATGGCGTGGCGGTGGGAAAAGAGGGTCTTGATTTCAAGGGCACAGTGGTTGTCGGAGCCAAGCAGGAATGGCCGCGCTGGATTCCGACCAAGGACATGATTGAGCGCTCGCCGGAAAAATATGCGCAATATGCCGAAGGCATGGACGGGGGCCCGAACAACCCGCTCGGCGCGCGCGCGATCTATCTATACGAAGGGCAAAAAGACACTTATCTGCGTATCCACGGCACCACCCAACCATGGACCATCGGCACGGCCGCCTCGAACGGCTGCTTCCGTATGGTCAATGAGCATGTGATCGATTTGTTTTCGCGTGTTCAAGTTGGCACAAAGGTAACCGTTCTCTAAGTTTGGGGCACTATACTTCGCGTTCGACCGGGCTTGGCTTTTTGGGGGTTGGAATGCTGACACGTCGTTTTCTGATGATGGGACTTGCCTGTGTTCTGGCGGGAAGGGCGGTGGCGTCTCCGCAAGGTTTGCCGGGTGTTGAGCCTGTGATCAAACCTGCGGGCCCCAAACTTCCGGTGCCGAAAAAAGCATCCATTGTCAAACCACCGAAGAAGAAGACAACCAGGAAACCGCTTGCGCTCGATCCACAGTTTGAGCCGCAACAGGTTGATTTTTATACTGTTTTTATTCCCGGCACCATCGTCATCAACTCAAGACAGAAGCTCCTCTATCTCGTTGAACCGGGCAACAAAGCTCGCCGTTACGGCGTTGCCATTGGCATGCAAGGCCTCGGCTGGAAGGGCGTTGCCCGGATCAAGAGCAAGGTGGAATGGCCAAGCTGGAAGCCAACTCCGCAGATGCTCAAGCGCAGTCCGGCCAAGTACGGAAAGTACAAGGATGGCATGAAGGGCGGGCCGGGCAATCCGCTCGGCGCGCGCGCCATGTATTTTTTTCAAGGCAAGAACGACACACAAATCCGCATTCACGGCACCACGCAGCCGTGGACGATTGGCACGGCGGCATCCAACGGGTGCTTCCGCATGGTCAATGAACACGTCATCGACCTTTACGACCGCGTTAAGCCGGGTGCGCCGGTGATCGTCATCTAAGTGTCTGTTCAAGAATTCAATGTCGAGAGTCAGATGATGCGGTTTTATGAGCACCGGAGCGGAGCGAACTTGTGTTCGTGAGCACCGGAAGCGGAAGAAAACCGCATCAGATGGCCGCGAGATTGAATTATGGGACAGACACTAACCGTTGAATTGAGCATCGCCGTGGATAAGCCCCGATGTGAAAAATAAAGGGTGGCGGAATCGGAAGCGAGGCGCTAGAGCCTCAATCCCATGGCTCGTTATGTATTTATCACAGGCGGCGTGGTTTCCTCACTCGGAAAAGGAATTGCCGCCGCCGCTTTGGCTGCGCTTCTTCAGGCGCGTGGCTACCGCGTGCGTATCCGCAAGCTCGATCCCTATCTGAACGTCGATCCGGGGACCATGTCGCCATACCAGCACGGCGAGGTCTTCGTCACCGATGATGGCGCCGAGACCGATCTCGACCTTGGTCACTACGAACGCTTCACCGGCCGCTCGGCCAACAAGCGCGACAACATCACCACGGGGCGCATCTACAAGGACATTATCGACAAGGAACGGCGCGGCGACTATCTCGGCGCGACAGTTCAGGTCATTCCGCATGTGACCAATGAAATCAAGGACTTCGTGCTGGAAGGCAATGACGAGTTCGATTTCGTCATCTGCGAGATCGGCGGCACGGTCGGCGACATTGAGGCGATGCCGTTTCTGGAATCGATCCGCCAGCTTGGCAACCAATTGCCGAGAAACTCCGCAGTTTACATCCATTTGACCTTGATGCCGTGGATACCGGCGGCTGGCGAGTTGAAGACGAAGCCAACTCAGCACTCAGTCAAGGAACTCCGCTCGATCGGCATTGCGCCCGACATACTTCTGGTGCGGGCGGACCGGCACATTCCCAAGGAAGAACGGCGCAAGCTGTCGCTGTTCTGCAATGTGCGCGAAAGCGCAGTGATACAGGCGCTGGATGTGGCGCATATTTATGATGTGCCGATGGCCTATCACAAGGAGGGCCTCGACGCCGAGGTTCTCGCCGCCTTCGGCATTGATCCGGCTCCGAAACCGCGGATGGAACGCTGGAATGAAATCTCCCAGCGCATCCACAATCCGGAAGGCGAAGTGACGATTGCGGTCGTTGGCAAATATACCGGACTGAAAGACGCCTACAAATCCCTGATGGAAGCGCTCGCCCATGGCGGCATGGCAAATCGGGTGAAGGTCAAGCTTGACTGGATCGAGTCGGAGGTTTTCGAACAGGAAGACCCGTCACCCTATCTTGAAAAAGTGCACGGCATTCTGGTGCCCGGCGGTTTTGGCGAGCGCGGCTCGGAGGGCAAGATACAGGCGGCGAAATTCGCCCGCGAGCGCAAGGTTCCATACTTTGGCATCTGCTTTGGCATGCAAATGGCCTGCATTGAGGCCGCACGGAATTTGGCAGGCATTGCCGGGGCATCGTCAACCGAGTTTGGTGTCAGCAAGGAACCGGTTGTCGGTCTCATGACTGAATGGCTAAAGGGTAACATGCTGGAAAGGCGCCGCGCCACCGGCGATCTGGGCGGCACAATGCGGCTTGGTTCGTATGAGGCGGCGCTGAAGCCCGGCTCGCATATCGCCGAAATTTATGGCAGCACGATCATTCACGAGCGTCACCGGCATCGTTATGAGGTCAATATCGACTACAAGGAACGGCTGGAGACTTGCGGACTGGTGTTTTCCGGCATGTCGCCGGACGGCATCCTGCCGGAGACGGTCGAATATCCGGATCACCCCTGGTTCATCGGCGTGCAATATCACCCCGAACTGAAAAGCCGCCCGTTCGAACCGCACCCGCTGTTTGCAAGCTTTATTGCGGCGGCGGTGGAGCAGGGGCGGCTGGTTTGAGGTTGGCCGCTGGCGGTTTTTGCGTTCTGTGCTAAAATTTTGCCATGAAAACTGAAACTATCATCTCGACACTCAACTCAATCCGGCCTGCCCTTGAGGCCGAAGGTGTGCGCCATATAGCATTTTTTGGCTCGCGAGCGCGGGGCGATTTCGGGCCGGACAGTGATTTGGACATCCTCTTGGATGTGGATGCGCAGAGCAAGTTTTCCATACTTGGCCTAATTCGCGTCGAGAGGCTAACCAGCAAGGCGCTTGGAGTTCCCGCCAACGCCTTCATGCGCCGGAGCCTTGACCAAGAGTTCATGTCCACAATTAAGCCTGATCTTGTTCATGTCTTCTGAGCCAGCGGCCTGCGTCACACGTAATCTCTGATAATCCCGAACCCTCGGCGCTGCCCCTCATCCGCCCTTCGGGCACCTTCTCCCCGCAAGACGCGGGGAGAAGAGGTAAACGCCAGCGGTGGCTCTTTCCTTCTCCCCGTTCTCACGGGGAGAAGGTGGCCCGAAGGGTCGGATGAGCAACCATGAGAGAAGTCAACTGGGGCAAGGCATGCCCTGCCTGTTTTCCCACGGTGTTTTGCGTGCGAAGATGGCGTCGAGGAGGCCGATGAGTTTTCTGGCGCAGGCGATGATGGCGCATTTGTGGGGTTTGCCTGCGGCGAGGAGGTGTTTGTAATGCTGGCCGAGCCATTGGTTGTGATGGATTGCGCCGGCGAAGGCCGCCAGGAACAGCGCCTTTCTGGCG
>JANNRN010000378.1:0-1688 GCA_031401375.1 Phyllobacteriaceae bacterium
TTTGAGATAATAGCCGGTTGTGATCGTGGTGATGGCGCCGGAATTGAACAGATGGCCCGCCGCCGCTGTCTGCGTGGCGGCCATGGTGGTGGCGATCACCTGCCAGCGCGCGGCGGGCGTGACCGTGCCTTCAAAGGCTTCCGTGAGCAGCGACGTGTTGAGCGCCACCGCCTGCCCGCCGGTGCGGTCGGCGCGGATATGGCGATAATTTCCGTCATTATAGCCGCCGATGATGAAAGCCTCATCGTCCGCCTCAACGCGCGCCTGGTTGTGCTTGCGGGTGATCGGCTGGCCAGCGGCATTGTAGAGAATGCCGCGCGCGGCTTTGGATGCGGTCTCGACGGCGAGGCCGCCGGCAATTGCTGATGCGTCCTGAATTTGGGCCATTGTGTTAATCCTTAACTGAGGGTGTAGTTGAAATTGCGAAGCCCGGTGACCGGGCCGGGGAAGGCGGTGATGACAGCCATGATCGTACCGGCTGACGAAACAAACGCCGACGCAGTGAATGCGTCCATTTCCAGCTCATCCATTGAGAGGCCGCCCGGCATGTCGGCGCTGGCGCTCATCAGCACATTCTGGCCGGGCGCAGCGCCAGCATGTGCAAAGCTGAAGGTTTTTGCGAAGACCGGCGTGGCGCCAAAGTCAACATCCGTCTGAGACACGCCGCCGCTGCCTCCCGGCGGAGCTGCCCAGACGCCGTCGGCGCGAAGGTAGGACGAACTGCCGCCGCCTGACGCTGGCACAAGACCCTTGAGCGTGCTTGTAAACAAATCGGCGAGCGAGGTCAGTTGAGCGGCGGTGAGGTCCTCGGGATTGCCGCTGCCCGCGCTTATTCTTCCTTTGATCCGCGCGGAAAGCATGTCGGCAAGCGCTGCATTTCCCACCGAATTGTCCGAGAGTGAAACGAGGCCGTCAGTATTGTCGATGACGATGGCATTGTGCCACACAGTCCCGTCAGGGCTTACCTTGATGGCAAGATTGTCGTTTCCTGAAAGGCCGATTTCAGCGCGCCCCGAGAATGCGCTCTGCAACAGCACGGAGGCCGTGTCTGCGGCAGCCTCCTTGTTGACCTTGATCTGCATATCGCCGATGCCGCCATCCGCGGAAAGGATGGCGGTGAACAAAGCCGCATATGAGCGCACGGCGAGCCGGTTGGTGGCATCGGCCGTGGTATTGACGCCGAGGGTGCCGGTCTCAACGGGGCCAAGGAACTTGCCGGCCGCAGTCCATATTCCGTCATCAAACACGCGCAGTTCGTTTTCGCTCGCAAAGAACGCAATCATGCCAGGCACGGCAGCTGCAAAGCGCCATCCTGCGTCGGTGTTAAGGGCGATCCTGCCCTCCTGACCGAGCCAGGCGCCGGACGCCGGCGAGCCAACCAGAAAGGCGTCGTCGGTGACAGCCGAGACGGGTGGCGCCAAATCACCACTTGATTTGATCACCAGATGAATCAGCCCATCCAGCAGCGTAAGCGCCTCGTTGTGCGTGACGTGCTTTTGCGCCTGCGAGGGAAGAATGAGTGGGAGGTCAAGTCGTCCGGTTTGATCCATTTCAAGTCCCAATTGCGCAACGTTCAGTTCGCGCCATTGTGACTCAGCAAGGAAACCGGAGGACAAAAAGTGTCACCAACTTCGTCTAAACCATTGTTCTAAATAAGTATTTTTCGCAAATCCGAAATGTCCCATCCC